>JAJDNY010000054.1 GCA_022340425.1 Desulfobacteraceae bacterium
TTTTGGGGACACAGAAGGGTAAAGCAGTTCCGGCCCCGTCCTTTGGGGCACCGATTGCGGTGTGTTAAACTACAGATTTGGCATGCTGTTGAATAGAGAAAGTGAGGAGCGTCCTTATGGCCATGCAACTCGATGACCGCCTGTTTCACCTGTTCGAAAAACCCGCCGCCGGTGTTGCGGTGGAAACCCTCTGCCTGGGCCTGGGCTATACAGCCCTGGCCACCTCCGACGGCGGCACCGGCATCGCCTACACCTACCTCGATGACAAGACCTCCTGCGGGGTGGTCAATAACTACCGCGATTTCGAGGGCCAATCGGCGCTCGAACTCCTGGCATATTTGCATTCCGCTGATCCCCTGGAGCGCACCATGGCCCTTGCGCTGGTCAATGCCCTCAACCACCGGGCGGCCCTGGCGCTCCCCGAAGACCCCAAGAACCGGTCGCTCTTCGACTCCCTGGGCATCGGCAGCGGCACCCGGGTGGCCATGGTGGGGCTTTTCGGGCCGCTCATGCGAATTTTCAAGGAGCGCGGCGCCGTCGTGGAGGTCGTCGATCTCCACCGCCGGCTGGGGCAGCCGGCTGAATTTTTGCCCAGACTGCGCGCCTGGGCGGAGGTCCTGATCCTCACCGCGACCTCGATCTTAAACGCCACCACCGAGGAGATCCTGGCGGCGGTGGGCGATGGGGTCAAGACCGTCCTGCTGGGGCCCAGCACCCCGCTTGTCGCCGAGGCCTTCGCGCATCTGCCGGTTCATTTCCTGGCGGGCACGGTGCCGGTGGACCGTGAGGCGGTCTTCAAGGCTGTTCGGCACGGCGCCGGCACTCGCGTGATCCAGAAATACGGACGCAAGGTTTTTATGCCGACCCGCGCTCTCTGATGGGATCCGGTCAGTTGCCGGACATCCGGACCGGCGGGTTTGGTTTTCCCGGACAGGCTGGCGGGCGGGCAAAAAGCCGCTCAGGTGCCTTTGGGCGGCTGCAGCAGGTGAGGATGCTGGGATCGCAGGGCTCTCAGGAGATCGCTTTCCAGTTTGGCCCTAAACAGCCCCTTGGCCTGGGCGAGCATCGCGGCGCTCAGCCCTTCCACCCCGGTGAGGTCCGCCCCGGTCAGATCGGCCCCGTCCAGAAAGGCCCCGTTGAGCATTGCCCCAGAAAGGACGGCCCCCTCCAGGGAGGCGCCGCGCAGGTCGGTCGACCAGAGGGTTGCACCCCTGAGATCGACCCCCCACAGGAAGGCGTCGCGCAGGCTGGCACCTTGAAGGTCCGCCCCTGCGAGATCCGCCTTTGCCAGGCGGGCGGCCTGCAGATCCGCCCCCACCAGTCGCGCCCCCGTCAGCTTTGCGGCGCCAAGATCCATGTGGCGCAGGCAGCAGCGTGACAGATCCAGCCGGGCGGCCTGCAGGGCATTGAGGCGGCGGATGCAGCCGCGGGTGCGATGGGCCGCCTCGGGCGAGGGCCAGCCCCGGAAATCCTCGATGGTGTTTTCCAACTCGGCGATATCGGCCTGGCGCCGCAGACGCGCGGCAACCCAGAAAACCGCAAAGCCCGCCAGCACCAGGCTGACCAGGGCGCCGTGGACCGCGGCGAGCAGTAGCAGACGAAAATTCGGGTCGGAGCGGTACAGGGGGTAGGCCAGGGCGGTAAGCCCGGCGGCCAGCAGAAGCGCGAGGGTCAGCGGCAGGGCGAGGGGGCTGGTGGTGAACTTGCGCAGGGCTTTTCGGGCCGGCGCCATATGCTTCTCCTCTCTGCCCCGAGGGGGGCGGGGCGACGGGCTGGTGCCCGGACGATTGCGCTTCGGGGTGGGGTGGGGTCTTCGCCGGGCGGGGTTTTCGGCCGGCCCCGGCACGGAATGAATGCGCTACGGCACCCTTTATTTTCCTACCCAAGGGGAATCGAAAAATCAAGCGCTTGGCCGGCGTTCGGCACGTTTCGGGGCATCTGGCTGGCGGAGGCTTTACCGCCGGGGGTGCAAACAAACCCTGGTTTCCACTGGATCGGGGCCGTAGGAGGCTGCCGGCGCCATCCGGTGCGGATTTGACAGTCGCCGATGAACGGCTTACGATTTTTGCGGCACGGCCGGCGTCGGCCCGGTGCTATTCGGCGAAACGTCGCCGGCAACCGGTGCCGCGGGCGGTCAACAATTCTCGGAGGGTCTTGACACCTCGGGCGGCGCCGATGCGGGCCGGCCGGTGAAGGACCCGGGAGGGCGTTATGCGCATCATTTCCATCGCCGCCGTGACGTTCACGGCGTTTTTCTTGCTGGCCTGCAGTTCGGGACCCAACAGCGAGCGGAAAGCCACCGAAGAGGGCTTTCTGGACCCTCAAACCGGACTGATCTGGCTGGCCCTTCGGGAAACCTGCAACCGCAGCTATACGGACGTCAGCGCGGATAAGGTTCTCGCGGCGGTGGGCTGGCGGGTCGCCACCGTGGATGAAGTCCGCCAACTGCTCGCCCGGTGGTTGCCGGGAGCCGAGGGGGAGTCCCGGACCGATGCCGAGAGTTACGCACGGGCGGCGAAATTCATGGAGCGCATGGGCTACCAGCACTTCAACCCGGCCTCCGGCAGTAACAATGTCTACGGAATGCTGGCCGCAGACGACGGCTCTCCACCGGTGGCCACAGTTTGGACCCGCGCCGAAAACGGAGAGACCCAGTACGGCTGGTTTATCGACCGCTACGTGCATGTGGACCGGAACTACCAGGATGATGTGGTGGGGGTTTTCCTGGTGCGGCCGGCAGCCGGGGCGGAGTGAAGCAAGGCGGGAGGGAAAGATGACAGCTAAAGATAGAGGAATGGTGATGGCCGCGTTTGCGGCCGATGCGCTGGCCCTGGGGGGGCACTGGGTATACAACACCCAGGTGCTGGCGAAGAAGTTCGGCCGGCTGGAGCGCCTTGAGGCGCCCCTGGCCAAAAACTATCATGGTACCAAGGGGGCCGGCGACTTTACCCACTACGGCGACCAGACCCTGGTGCTGCTTGAATCCATAGCCGCTGCGGACGGGTTTGAGCTGGCCGCTTTTGCCGCCGACTGGCGGGCCTTCATGAAAACCTACGACGGCTATATAGACGGCGCCACACGCGGGACCCTGGAAAATTTCGAAGCCGGCGCCGCCCCCGAGGCCAGCGGGGCGGCCTCAACCGATCTGGCCGGGGCGGTGCGGATTGCACCCCTGGTCTACCGCTACCGGGACGATCTGGATGCTCTGCTGGCCGCTGCCCGGGCCCAGACCGCCATGACCCACAATCACCCCCTGGTGGTCGCGGCGGCCGATTTTCTGGCCCATACGGCCTGGGCAGTGCTGGGGGGCAGCGCCCCGGTCGCCGCCATGCAGCAGGCCGCGGCGGCGGTGGACGGAGTCCCGGAACTGGCGCAGTGGCTGAATGCCGGGTGCGACAGCCGCAGCCGGGAAACCGCCGCAGTCATCGCCGATTTTGGTCAGGCCTGCGAAATCGAGATGGCCTTTCCCGCCATGGTGCACCTGGTGGCGCGCTATGAAAACGACCTCAAAAACGCTCTGGTGGAAAACGTGATGGCCGGCGGCGATTCGGCCGGCCGGGGGATGGCCGTCGGTCTGATCCTGGGCGCCTGGCTGGGGGAGGCCGCCATTCCCGGCGACTGGGTTGGCGGTATGCGCCAGGCCGAAAAAATCGCTGGGCTGCTGGCGGCGCTCGACCCCAAAGGATAGCCGCCGCCGGACGGCCTGCGGGTTCATGGCGCAGCCATCCCTCAGGGGGCAGGTCTGCCCCCGCCAGATCCTGTTGAAACGCCCGGGGGCATCGTCGCCAGTTTCCTTTACCGGCAGGAAGCCTGAACTTCAGGCCAGACCCCGTTCGCGGGCCATCTTGAGGTAGGTTTGAAAGAGATTGACCGGCGGGACGTAGCGGTCCTCCTCGGGCTTGGGCAGCAGGCTGAGGGCCTGGAAATCGCAGGCCGTCACGCACAGGCCGCAGCCGATGCAGCGCTCGCGGTCGATCCGGGCGCTCTCGGCGACGGTGATCGCCCGCATCTGGCAGCGGTCCGCGCAGCTGCCGCAGGCGGTGCAGCGCTCGGCGTCGACGGCGGCGAAATAGTTGGCGGCCACCGCCCGCGCAGGCTGCTCCAGGGCGTTGAGGTTCTTCAGAATCTGGCAGCAGCAGCCGCAGCACATGCAGATGTTGGCCGGCTTTTGGGCGTTGCCGGGTTGCAGCACCAGCCCGGCCTCCAGGCCGACCTGCAGCAGGCCGACGGCCTCCTCCTGGGAGATCGCCCGGCCCAGTCCGTTTTCCTCGTAGAAGTGGGCGCCGGCGCCGAAGGACAGACAGACCTCCAGGGGCTTGCCGCAGCCCTTGCCCATCATCTGGTGCTCCCGGCGGCAGATGCACGGCGAGACCACGATCTTGGACTGGCGCCGGATGATGGCCTCGGCCTGATCGTAGGGCATCACGGCCATTTCGGCTGACATGCTCTGGGAGACCGGGATCACCCGCAGCTGCTTGGTGTCCCGCCCCAGCCAGGCTTTTCGCATCAGGTGGGGAATGTATTCATTGACGTCGCGGATCAGCTCCTCGCTGAGATCGTTGACGTGGTACTCCCAGATGCCGATCACGAACTGGGCGGCCATGTAGTGCAGGCGGCCGCCGCGGGTGGTGCGGAAGATCAGCCCCTTGCGGGACATGCGCTCAAGCTCGGGATCGAGCCCTGCGGGGTCCCGCTCCAGGCGGCGGGCGATCTCCTCGGTGGGCTCGGGTGTCAGGGTGAGGCCTTGGGCGATTTCTGCCTCCTCCGGGGTGAAGAGCCGTTTCAGGATCCGCAGCTCCACCCCGCTTTCGGTGGCCGGAAAGCCCGCGGGCAGACGGTCCAGGTGGGCCGCCAGGCGCTGGTAAACGTCGGTCATGCTGTTCTCCTTGGAAATGACGATCGGTAAGGCCGCTTGGTTGCACCCCATCAGCCTTGCACCTGGCCCGGTTCGGCTGTTATTGGGGGCCAAAGCGGCCGGCGGGTCAGAAGGCCCTCACCCCCCGCTGTTTGAGCTGCTCCTGCCGCTGGCGCTGCTCCTCCTGCTGGGCTCGGACCATGGCTTCGAGGTTGTCGCAAAAATAGATCATGATGTGGTATTGGGCTTCGCCGAAAACGTTGGTGCTGACCGTCACCATCAGGACATCGGCGTTCTCCCGCCAAAAGAGGGTGCGGGCGCCGTTTTCCCCCCAGGCGATTTCCTCGGGCTGGCCGTATTTTTCGGTGAGCGCCGTCAAGGTTTCCTGGCCCTCCTCGGGCATGTAGATGTTGAAGAGCAGCGGGGTTTGGGTGTGGCCGGAAAAAACCAGGAAGACCTTTTCGAAGGGGACCTTTTGCCTGCCGGCATGCCGGAACATCAGCTTCTCGGTGGGATGGGCGACGCGTTCGCCGATGGGTGAGTTGAGCCTGCGGTTGAGTTGGTGAAGCTCGGGGAAGTGCTCCTTGAGAAACCCGCGGTAGTTGACCTCCAGGTCGATGATGCTGCGGGTTTCGGTGGCGTAGGGGCCGAGCCGGTCCCTGAGATCGCGCCGGATGGCGTCGTTTAAAACGGTGCTGGCGCCGAGGTTGAAGAAGGTGAAGCCCGCCGGTTCGGTCGCCAGCTGCGGGGGCTTGGAACTGTCGCCGCAGCCGCCCAAAACCGCCGGCAGCAGGCTCAAGGCCAGCAGCAGGAGCAGGGGTGGGGTGCGATCGGGTCGCGTGTTGAAAAAGGTCATCGTTTGCCTCTGCAGTGGTGGGCCGGTTGCGTCCAAGATTTCTGAATCATAACGGAATTTGCCGGGCTTGACAAAAGGTTTTCGTCCGGATTTAACTAATGGGTGCGGCAGTAGTTTCCCCCAAAATCGCCCAGCAAAGAAAGGTTTGCCATGCCCGTCTACGCCTTGGAAGGCATTCGACCCGTCATCGACCCATCGGTTTATTTGGCCCCCAGCGCCGCCGTGATCGGCAACGTGACCCTCGCTGCACACGCCTCGGTCTGGTTCAACAGCGTCCTCCGCGCCGACTCTGATGCCATCGTCATCGGGCGCGAAACCAACATCCAGGACTTCACCATGTGCCACGTGGACGCCGGGTGTCCGCTGACCATCGGCGACCGCGTGACGGTCGGCCACCACTGCATAATTCACGGCTGCAGCGTGGCCGACGACTGCCTGATCGGCATGGGGGCGATCATCATGAACGGCGCCCGGATCGGGCGCGGCTGCATCGTGGCGGCCGGCAGCGTGATTCTGGAGAATACCGAGATCCCGCCCTTTTCGCTGGTGGCCGGGGTGCCGGGGGCCGTCAAGCGCAGCCTGCAAGCCGACATCATCCCGGTGATCAACGCGTCCGTCGAAATCTACAAGGAGCGCAGCAAGGCCTATCAGACCCCCGGAAACTTCCAGGTCGTGGGGTAACACCGCGTCTGTGCGCCCCGGTGCCCCAAACGAAAGCCCGCATCGGCCAGCCGGGCCGATGCGGGCTTTTTGGGTGGTTCAGGAGCCCTTGGGCGACACCTTGGAAAAGCCCGTCAGGCATTTGCCTCGTAGAGATCCGCCAGGGCGCCGAGATGCTGCTTTTCTTCGTTGGCGACCTTGAAGAGAACCTCGCGGGTTTCAGCCACGCCGCTTTTGTCGGCAAAGCGCAGGTAAAGATCCATGGCCTGGGTTTCCAGCATCATCGCCAGGGTCAGCAACTCCGGCAGGGAGTTCAGGTAGGCCGCGTTTTGGGCCAGGAAGGCGTCGATTCCGAAGCCGCCTTCCATAATGCCCGAGAGTCTGCCGGTCTGCAGCAGTTTGCCTTCGGGGTCCCCGGGCGCCATTTGGACATAGAGCCCCATCAGGGCTTGCTGGTGTTTGACTTCGAAGCCGGCCAGGCGCTGCAACAGGTCGATCAGCGGCTGGTCTTGGGCGCGCTCGGCGGCCGCGCTGTAGAACCGGCCTAAACCCTTTTCCATGGCCAGCGCGATGGCGATGATCTCAGCTGGGGTCTCGTCGCCGCGGATGAGGTCCAGATTGAGCTCCCGGGGCCCTTCGGCCGTGAACCCCTTCCAGGCCTTGATGCCGCCCTTGAGGTTGAAGACCTCCCCGAATCCCCTGCCGGCCAGCAGTTGGGCGGCCACCCGGCTGCGGCCGCCGATGGCGCAGTAGACGACCACCGGTTTTTGCGGGTCCAGCTGACCAACGGCGGTATCCAGTTGGGAAAGCGGGATCAGCTTGGCCCCGGGCAGATGCGACTCACGGTACTCGGAGGGCTGGCGCACGTCCAGCAGGGTGTAGCCGCCCTCTGGTTTTTGGGCCATGAAGGCCTTGAGGTCCTTGGCGCTCCAGGATACCAGCGGTGCGAAGAGGGTTTTCAGCAGGGACATGACGGTCTCCATATGGTGTTCGGTCGAAAATAACGGTTCCGCAAAAAATCCAACTCGACCTGCTCGGCTAAAAAACCCGTCGCCTGGGAGCCGATGCCAGCCGCGCAGATTCCAGGGCGCGGAAAAAGGCCGCCAGCCGATCGAGGTCCTTGCGTCCCGGCGACCGTTCCACCCCGGAACTGACGTCCACGGCATCCGGCCAAGCGCCCGCCACCGCGGCGGCCACGTTCTCCGGCGCGAGGCCGCCGGCGATCACCAGCGGATGGCTTTCGCCCAGGGACCGCGCCGACGACCAGTCCCAGGAGCGGGCGTTGCCGCCGGGCAGCCGGCCGCCGCCGTGCTCCACCAGCAGGGCCACCCCGGGGTAGTCCGCCGCCCGGGAGAGGGTCGGCTCCCTCTCCATGAAAAGGGCCTTGAGAACGATCAGCCCCTCCGCCTGGAGGCGGGCAGCCAGCTCCGGCGGCTCCTGACCGTGAAGCTGGATGGCGCGCAGCCGGCAGTAGGCCACCCGGTCCATGATGGTGTCGAAGCTTTCGTTGACGAAAACCCCGGTCGGCACCACCGGCGGCGGCAGCGCAAGGGCGATCTGACGGGCCTGGGCGCGGGTCACGCTGCGGGGGCTGGGGGGGTAGAAGACCAGGCCGATCGCAGCCGCTCCGGCGGCCGCGCAGGCTGCGGCCTCGTCGGTGCGGGTCAGGCCGCAGACCTTGACCTGCGGCCGTCCGCCTTCCGGCGCCGAACCGGTCATGGCCCCACCCCACGCAGGGACCGGAGCAGTGCCGCCGGATCCGGGGCGCGCACGAGGCTTTCGCCGATGAGAAAATTGTGGATTCCGGCCGCCTGCAGGCGCTGGATATCCGCCCGCGAACGGATGCCGCTCTCGGCCACGGCGCGCTGCCCGGGGCCGAGATGGGCGGCCATCCGCAGCGTGGTTTCCAGAGAGGTTTCAAAAGTCTTCAGGTTGCGGTTGTTGATTCCCACCAGGCAGGCGCCGCAGGCCAGCGCCGTTTGCATCTCCTCGGGGGTGTGGGTTTCCACCAGAGCCGAGAGGCCCAACTCGCGGGTGAGCGCCAGGTAGTCGCGCAGCTGGGAGGGCGCCAGAATCCTTACGATCAAAAGCACCGCATCGGCCCCGGCGGCGGCCGCCTCACAGATCTGGTAGGCCGAGATGGTGAAATCCTTGCGCAGCACGGGCAGGTCAACGGCGGCGCGCGCCGCCCGCAGGTCCTCCAGGCTGCCCTTGAAATAGGGGCCGTCGGTGAGCACCGAAAGCGCTGCGGCCCCCCCGGCGACGTAGGCCCGGGCCTGGGCGGCGGCGTCCAGGTCGGCGCAGATGACGCCCTTGGAGGGTGAGGCGCGCTTGATTTCGGCGATGATGTTGGGGCTGCCGGCCGGGGATTGGGCCAGGGCGTCAAAAAATGGGCGGATGTCGCGGCGCCCGGTCGCCTGCATGCGCAGCCCGGCTTCGGGCACCCTGCGGGCGGCGGTGTCCACCTCGGCCCGCTTGGTTTGGACGATGCGCTCCAGAATGTCCATGGCTTCAGCCGTTCTCCCGGGAGAAGCGCACCAGCGCCTCTAGCTTGGCGGCGGCCGCGCCGCTGTCCAGGGCCGACTCGGCCAGGCCCAGCCCTTCGGCCAGGCTGGCGGCTTTGCCGGCGGCCATCAGGGCGGCTGCGGCGTTGATCAGGACCACATTGCACCGCGGGCCCTTTTCACCGGCCAGGATTTTGCGGGTGATCTCGGCGTTGGTGGCGGCGTCCCCGCCGGCCATGGTTGCGGGGTCCGCCAGGCTGCCGAAAAACTGCTCGGGGTGAAGGTCGTAGGTGGTCACCAACCCGTCCCTGAGTTCCGCCACGCGGGTCGGGGCGCAGACCGAGATCTCGTCCAGGCCGTCGTGGCCGTGGACCACCAGGGCCCGCCGGCCGCCCAAAAGCTTCAGGGCGTTGGCGAACATCTCGGTCAAGGGCCGCGCGTAGACCCCCAAGAGCTGGCAGTTGGCGCCGGCCGGGTTGGTCAGCGGGCCCAGCATGTTGAAGATGCTGCGGATCGCCACCTCCTTGCGGGCCTTGGCGGCGTGGCGCATGGCGCTGTGGTAGAGGGGGGCGAAGAGAAAACCGATGCCCAGCTCAAAAATGGCCTCTTCGACCAGCTCGGGGTCGGTGTTTAGGTTGACCCCAAGGGCCTCCAGCAGGTCGGCGCTGCCGCATTGGCTGGAGATCGAGCGGTTGCCGTGCTTGGCCACCGTGACCCCGCAACCGGCCACGACGAAGGCGGTGGTTGTGGAAATGTTGAAGGTTTGGGCGCCGTCGCCGCCCGTGCCGCAGGTGTCCACCACCACGTCGCCGGGGGTCTGGATGCGATGGGCCTTGCGGCGCATGGCCTGGGCCGCCCCGGCGAGCTCCTCGAAGGTTTCGCCCTTGGTGGCCAGCGCTCCCATCAGAGCACCGATCTGGGCGTCGGTGGCCTCGCCGGAGAGCACATGGTCGATCATGGCGCCCATTTCAACGGCAGTCAGGTCACGGCCCTGGACGATTTTATTCAGATTGTCACGGAACATGCCTAATTCTCCTCCCTGGTAGCAGCCGGGGTGCCGGCTTTGGCGGGGTTGGTGGATTTCAGAAAATTGCGCAGCAGGCGCTTGCCCACCGGGGTCATGATGGATTCGGGGTGAAACTGGATCCCCTCGGTGGGGTGCGCGCAGTGGCGGATGCCCATGATCTCCCCATCGTCGGCCTCGGAGGTGACCGCCAGGCACTCGGGCAGATGCGCCCGCGAGACCGCCAGCGAGTGGTAGCGCATGGCCTGAAAGGGCTTCGCGATGCCGCTGTAGATGGCCCGCCCGTCGGCGGACACCATGGAGGTCTTGCCGTGCATCAGGCGTTTGGCCCCCACCACCGCGCCGCCGAAGGCCGCCGCGATGGCCTGGTGGCCGAGGCAGACCCCCAAAAGCGGCACCTCGCCGGAGAACTCGCGGATCACCGCCAGCGAGATGCCCGCGGTCTCCGGGCGCCCGGGCCCCGGCGAAATGACGATCCCCGCGGGCGCAAGGTCGCGCAGCTGCGCCACGCTCACGGCGTCGTTGCGGACCACGGTGACCGCGGCGCCCAGCTGCATGAGGTATTGGACCAGATTATAGGTGAAGGAATCGTAGTTGTCGATCATCACGATCATGTCGCGCTCCTCCCGCTGAAAACGGCTTGGCGGGTGACCAGCTCCAGGGCTTTCTGGATGGCCATGGCCTTGTTGACGGTTTCCCGGCGCTCGCGCTCGGGGTCGGAGTCGGCCACCAGGCCGGCGCCGGCACGGACCGTCAGGCGGCCGTTTTCGACGCAGGCCGTCCGGATGGTGATGGCCAGATCCATGTTGCCGTGAAACGAGATGTAGCCCACCGCCCCGCCGTAGGGGCCGCGGGGGGTTTCCTCCAGCTCGGCGATGATTTCCATGGCCCGGATTTTGGGTGCCCCGGAAAGGGTGCCTGCCGGAAACGTCGCCCGCAGCAGGTCCCAGACGTCACAGTCCGGCTTGAGGTCGCAGCGGATGTTGGAGACCAGGTGCATCACGTGGGAGTAGCGCTCCACCAGCATCAGGTCCGTCACCTGAACGCTGCCCACCTCGGCCACCCGGCCCAGGTCGTTGCGCCCCAGGTCCACCAGCATGAGGTGCTCGGCGCGCTCCTTTTCATCCTGGAGCAGTTCGTCGGCCAGCGCGCGGTCCTCCTGTTCACTGGCGCCGCGGGGGCGCGTGCCGGCGATCGGGCGCAGGGTGGCGATGCCGTTTTCCAGGCGCACCATGGTTTCCGGTGATGAGCCCACCAGGGCGATGTCGTCCAGCTGGAGGAAATAGAGGTAGGGCGAGGGGTTGATGAAGCGCTGGGCCCGGTAGAGGGACCAGAGGTCCGGCGGGTTGGGGCAGACGAACGGCTGGGAGACCACGGCCTGGATGATGTCCCCGGCCGTGATGTAGGCCTTGGTGCGCACGACCCGCTGGCGGTAGGCTTCCGGCGGGTGAACAGCCGACAGCTGAAACCGAGCGCTCGCGGGCGCCGCCTCCACCGCCGGCCGTGCCAGCAGACCCAACAGCGCCCGGAGCCCTTCGGTGGCCGCGGCATAGGCGTCATCGACGTTATGCGCGCCATCGGGAAAGGTGATCTTGACGGCCAGCAGGGTGTGCCGGATGTTGTCGAAGATCAGTAGCTCATCGGGCACGATGAACTGCGCCAGCGGGGTTTCGAGGGGCAGTTTGTTGGGGATTTTTTCGAAAAACGACACCATTTCATAGGTCAGATAGCCCACCAGGCCGCCCCAGAAGCGGGGCAATTCGGGTATCTCGGGCGGTCGGAAGCCGGTCATGAAAGCCCTCAGAACCGCCAGCGGATCCCCGTGGTGGGGCAGCCGGCGCTGGGTTCCGTTTTCCCGGATCTCCACCGCGTCCCGAAAAACCTTGAGATGCGCCCGGGCCGAGGTTCCCAGAAAGCTGTAGCGGCCCCAGCGCTCGCCGCCCTCGACGCTTTCAAAGAGAAACACCGGCCGGCCGCCGGCGCGCAGCTTGCCCAGAAGGCTGACGGGGGTTTCGGTGTCGGCCAGGATTTCGATGCACACCGGCACGACGTTGTGGCCTGCGGCCAGCTGCCGGTAGGCACCGGGTTCTGGAAACTGTCTGATCTGCATCCGCTGCGTCCTTTCAGGTGATTCAAAAAGCTCTCGGTGCGGGGCCGCGGCTTCGGACCAAAAAAAACCGCGGCCTCCAGGAGGGTGCCGCGGTTTTGGGTGGTTATCGGTCAGGATCGTTCAGGCTGAGACGAAAACGTCGGCACACCTCCAGTGGGGGATGCGCCAACATCCGCACGGAACCTGGCGGTTGTCGAAAATTGCATGGGGGTGAAGGGATTTCACGTTCATGGGCCTGTCATTTAAAAAAAATTGACTGAACTTTGCGGTATCCCGCGGTCTTTGTCAAGCGATTTTTGACTTGCCGCCTTCAGCCCCAAACGCGCGGGGGAGACAGGGCAGGAGCCCCGTGCCCCGCTTTGCGCCCGATCTCAGGGCTCTTTGGCCAGATGCCGGATTTGGTCCAGCCAGTCGTCGCCGCCGGACGGGGCGCCGTTGTCGGCGGCGGATATGTGTCGTTTGGGCAGCACCACCCGGAAGCGGGCCCCGGCCCCCAAACGGCTTTCCACCGTGATGCGGCCGCCAAGCTTTTCGACGATCCCGCGGGTGACGAAGAGCCCCAGGCCGGTGCCCTCGCCGGGGGGTTTGGTGCTGAAGAAAGGCTCGAAGATCTTGTCCAGGTTCTCCTTGGGGATGCCCTTGCCGGTGTCGGCGATCTCCAGGGCGACGCCCTCGCCGTGGGCCTGCAGACGCACGTCGATGCGGCCCTCGTCGGCGCTGGCCTGGACGGCATTGGAGAGCAGGTTGATCAGCACCTGGCGCAGCTGGTAGGGGTCGCTCCAGATGGTTTCCGCCTCGGGGGCGATCTCGCGCTGGACGCTGACGTTGCGGTTGGCGATCTCGCGGTGGAGCAGTTCCAGGGTTTCCGCCACCAGGGAGGGCAGATGGACCTCCACCACCGCCGCCTCCTGCCGCTGGACCGAGCCCAGCAGCTGGTGGGTGATGCGCCGGGCGCGTTCAATGGCGTTTTCGATCTTGCCGATGGCTTTTTCGAGGTCCTCCCTGCGCGGAATGTCAGCCATCTGCGGGTTTTTGAGAATCAGCCGCATCCAGCCGGCCGATTCCTTGATGATCGCCAGGGGGTTGTTGATCTCATGGGCCACCCCGGTGGCCAGGGTCCCCAGCGAGGCCAGGCGCTCGGTGGCGATCATCTGCTGTTCCATCCGTGCCCGGTAGGCGGCCTCGCGTTTTTTTTCGGCGGCCCGCAGGATCTTGTCGTGGGCCTGATGGATTTTGCTGACCAGCTGCTCCAGTTCGATCGGTTTGGTGAGATAGTCGAAGGCCCCCGACTTGATCCCGGCCACCCCGTCGGGGGTGGTGGCGTGCCCGGTCAGGAGAATCACCTCGGTTTCCGGGTATTTTTCCTTGATCCGCCCCAGGACCTCGATCCCGTTCATGCCGGGCATTTTCACGTCCAGCACGACCACATCCATGGGCTGCTCGGCCAGCAGCCGCAGGCACTCCTCGCCGGTGGCAGCCTCCGCCGGCGTTATTCCGCGTTTGGTGAGCCGGCGCGCGATGGCGCGGCGGAAGTCGGCTTCGTCGTCAACCAGCAGCAGTCGGATGGGATCCATGGGTGCCTCGGGTGTTGGGGCGTGGCAGCGCCGGAATCGGGCCTGGCAGGCAAACCCTCACGCTCCCGCCGGTGGGGTGGGGCGGGCGGCCCAGGCCTTGGCAATTTTTTTCAGCAGATCATCGAGCTCGCAGGGTTTGGTGAGGTAGTCGAATGCCCCCTCCTGCATGCCCTGCTGTGCGGCGGTTGCCGATCCGTGACCGGTCAGCATGATCACGGCCAGCTCGGGAGCCATCTTTTTGAAGACCCGCAGCACCTCGATCCCGTCCATGTCCTCCATCTTGAGGTCCAGCACGGCGACATCGAAATCGTTGCGGCGCAGCAGCTGGATCCCCTCGGCGCCCGAATAGGCCTTGGTGACCTTGACCTTGCGCCGCTGCAGGCGATTGGCGAGAACGTCGACGTAGCTTTTCTCGTCATCGACGATCAGCAGCCGGATATTTTCGAGCTGAAACGATTGCATGGTGCAGAAACCCCCGCCTACGTGCGGCGCGATGTAATCTCCTTGATCCGGGCCTCGATGATCTTCTCCTCGTGCTGGCGCTTTTTGGCGGCCGCCTGCTCCACCTTGCTCAGCAGCAGGTCGATGTCGCAGGGTTTCATCAGATAGTCGTAGGCGCCCAGCTTCATCCCCTCGATGGCGGTTTCCACCGTGGCATGTCCGGTGAGCATGATGACCTCCAGCAGGGGTGCCACCTTCTTGATCTCCCGCAGGGTCTCGATGCCGTCCATGCCGGGCATTTTGACGTCCAGAATGACCACCTCCAGATTGCCGAACTTTTTGACCTGCTCCAGGGCTTCCGGGCCGCTGGCGGCGGCTTCGATGTTGAGGTTGCGCTTGGTGAGACGCTTGGTCATCGTCTCCACGAAACCGGTTTCGTCATCGACCAACAACACATTCGCAAGTGCCATAGCATTATCTCCTTTGGACTGCCGCACTGACGGTGCGCCTGCACCGGGTCATGCCGCGGGTTGGGCCGGGCCTTCGGACTGGGGCTGGACCGGCAGCTGGATGCGGAAGGTCGTACCCATGTCCACAACACTGTTGACGTCGATTTCACCGCCCATTTTCTTGATGATCCCGTAGCAGATCGAAAGCCCCAGACCAGTACCCTTGCCCACCGGTTTGGTGGTGAAAAACGGGTCGAAAATGCGGCCCAGGTTCGCCCGCGGGATGCCGGGTCCGGTGTCGGCGAATTCGACCATAATCTTGTCGTCGGCCTGGTGGGTGGAAATTTTGAGCGACCCGCCGGTCTGGTTCATGGCATCCAGGGCGTTGTTGATCAGGTTGAGAAACACCTGCTGCAGTTCGGTCTGGGAGACCTGCAGCGGGGGCAGCCCCTCGGCCAGCTGGGTTTCCATGGTGACCTTGCTGTAGCGCGCCCGCTGGGCTGAGAGCGACACCATTTCCTGGATCAGATCATTGATCGCCACATCCTCCACCCGGGAGTCGGTTTTGCGAGCGAAGCTCAGCAGCTTGTGGGTGATTTCCTTGCAGCGCTTGCCCTGGTTTTTGATCTGCTGCAGGGCGCGCTGGAATTCGGCCTTGTTTTCGGTCTGGGCAAGGTCTTCGTCCTCCAGCAGATCCTCGATCCAGCCGGCTTCCTCCACCATGATGGCCACGGGGTTGTTGATCTCGTGGGCGATGCCCGCGGCCAACTCTCCCACCGAGGCCAGCTTGCCGGTCTCGATCACCTGCTGGTTCATCATCTCCTTTTCACGGTCGGCAACCGCGATGCGCGCCACCATGCGTCCGGTGAGAATGTGGGCCATGGCCACGATCGCGAGGGCGCCGGCGATGAAAATCAGGATGGCGATGTTCAGGGTGCGACTGATGTCGGAAAAGGCGTCCTCGGTGCTCTGCTGAAAGACCAGCAGCCACTGGTTATCCTTGAGAAAAGCCGTTGCGAAGATGCTGGGGACCCCCTTGCGGTCTTCGCGTTCGACAATGTAGGCCGGGCGGGAGGCCCCGGCCCCCCTCTTCAGGAAGTTGGCGAAGTAGCCGTCCTTGGAGAGCGGGATTTCATACAGGGGCTTGGTCTGAAACTCCAGTTCGCGGTTGAGGATATAGGCGAATCCGGTCTTTCCGACCCGCAGATTTTCCACCAGGGTGTTGAAAGCTGCGAAATTGATGGTGGCCCGCAGCAGGCAGGCGCTGCCGCCGAAATCCTTGCGCACGGCCACGATGAAGTGCGGCGTGCCGCGCAGCCCCAGAAAGACGTCGCTGATGAAGTAGGGGGCCGCAATGGCCTGGCGGAACCATTCGGCTTTGGAATAGTCCGCCTCTGTCAGCAGGTACGGACCGGCATAGGCCACCTGGCGCCCGTTTTCGTCGATCAGGCCGAGATCCTCGAAAACCCCCCCGTATTCCTGGCGCAAAATCATCAGCAAATCTTTGAGAAACGCCGAATCACTGAGCTGCTCGCAGTCGAAAACGTCCGCCACAAACCGGATGTCGCCGAGTTTTTCGGACAGGAAGGTGTCGATGCCCTGTTTGTGTTTGAGCACCAGCTCTTCGAGATGGGCATGGATTTTTTCACGGTAGGAGATTCGAAACTGGTCGAGAATCACCCCGATGGCCACGATCATCGGTGCGAAGGAAACCAGAACCACAATCATCACCAGGCGGCGATGAAGATGCTTGTAATATGCGTTTGACAGGAGTCTTTGGTTGTCCATGCCCGCTTTCTTCAGCTTGGCCGCAATGGGATCCTTTTCCCGCCCAGGGCCGCGGGACGCGCCGGTGGCGTTCGGTGGAATCGGCATCCCATTGAAGTCATAGGAATATAGGTCAATAATTGATCGAAAATCAAGCAAAAACGGGACACCCGCAGGCCATGGGAGGGTGCGGGTTGAGTTCGCCGCGAGGGCGTTTGAACCCGTCGCCCCGGGGAGCCAAGGCCCACGCCGGGGGTGGGGGTGCCGGTAGGCTCGCGTGCCGCAGGGGCGTCCCCCCCAAGAGGAGGGGACGCCGCCCTGCGGGGAGCTTTAGGGGGTGCGCGCGATGGGCAGCATGCCCTTTTGGCTGAAGAGCTCCTGGGCCTCGGGGGAAAAGGCGAAATCCACGAACGCCTTGACCGGGCCGCTGGGCTCGCCCTTGGTCACATAGGAGAACACCTGATATAAGGGGTAGGCGGGATCTCCGGGGGGCAGCCCGCCGATCTTGAGTGCCTTGACACCCTCGGTGGTGATGCTGGCGCCCCGGGAGATGAATGATATGGCCCCGGGAAACTTTGCGACGATATCGATGACGTCGGTAGATTCGTAGGTCATTAGGTCGTAGACGATTTCCTTGTGTTTCATCACCTGGCGGCGAAAGTTCTGATTTGCGCCGGTGTCCTTGCCGGGAACAACCACCATGATGGGGGCATCGGCTCCGCCCAGGGCCCGCCAGGTGGTGATGCCCCCGCTGAAAACCTCCTCTAGCTGATCAATCGTGAGATCCGTCACCGCAGCGTCGGCATGAACAATCACGGCCAGCGGGTCCTTGCAGAATGGGATTTCCACGTAGCCATACTCGTTGTAGCGGTAATACAGTTGCCGGGTGGTGCTGGCGATGTCGGCGAAACCGTTCATCAGCCGGTTGACCGCCGATGAGGAGGAGGACACGAAGACCTCCACCGGGATGCCGGTTTTTTTCTGGAACATCTCCACGCCTTCCTTCCCGAAGGCCCGGTAAACCTGTGCGGCCTGGCTGTAGCGCAGGCTGTCCTGGGCCGAGGCCGCCGAATTCTGCCCCAGGCTGCCCCACAGAAGGATGGTGCCGAGGGTCACTACGAGTAGTAGCGCTTGTTTTTTCATGCCGTGCCTCCTCTGGTGAACGATAAATGCCGCGAGTGCTTGTTTTCAATGGTTTTGGCGGGAACCTTTGGCGATCTGATTCTGCAACCCGTATGCCATTTGAAGCGATTTATTTTTGGTTTAACTAGCTTTAAAAACGGGTAATTTTGATCCGAGCGGTTTGCCCCGGGTGTCTTGCCAGGGGGGCTTTGTCGAAATTTTTTACATGCTGTAAAGGCGGTTTTTCACGGCCGGTCGGCCTCCGCAGCCCCTGGGTAGGCTTTCCTGTGGCGGGTGTCCACTTCGCGGACCCCAGTCGCATGCGCCGCAATTGAAAACACCCCGCCCGGCGGTTGCGACTCAGCCTGTGGCCGGCAGCAGCGTTTGGAGCGACCAGAAGAGCAGAATGATCAGGGCGATGGAGATGGCCACGACCGTCAGGGCCTGACGGCGGGGCAGACCCAGCCCGCGGGTCATGCCGGTTCCGATCAGCCACCACTTCCAGGCTTCGGTGAGCAGGACCAGCCCGGGAACCCAGGAGGCCAGGAGGGTGATCCCGGCTGCCAGGGCGTAAATGGTGAAAACCCGCCGGAAGGCGATCTCCCGGCCCCGCATCAGGGTGATGATCAGCCAGCCGGCGCCGGCGGCGATAAGGGTCATGCCCACGGCGTTGGCGAAATAGATCAGCCCAAGGTACACCGGCTGTGGGCCCGGCTGAGCGATCACACAGGCCCCGGCAAAAAGGAGGCTGGAAACCACCAGCATGCCCAGGGGACGGCTCCAGCCGGCTTCCGGCGGCAGCTCGGCCAACACGGCGCGCGGGTTGACCGACAGGCGGGTCAGGGTCGTCAGGTAGAAGCGCAGGGAAAAGGCGGTGCCGGCGTTCATGGCCTAAACCACACCCAGACGGTAGAGAACGCCCACTACCAGCATGACCAGGGTCAAGATGAAAAACAGTTTGCGCTCGGTTTGGCGGCTGAAATAGATCCGGCCGTCGCGGCGCATGAAAGCGCGCTCAGGCTTCGGTCTGGCCTCGATTTTTGACGTTGTCATGGCGTTTTTACTTTTCCCGGGGCGTCTGGTGGTTTTGGATGGCGCGGATCTTCTCCTCCAGGTGCCGCCGTCTTTCAAACGCCTCGGCGACCTTCTCCAGCAGTTCGTCGATCTCCGAGGGCTTGGTCAGGTAGTCGGTGGCGCCCGATTTCATCCCCTCCACAGCCGATTCGAAGGTGCCGTGGCCGGTGAGCATGATGACCTCCACCAAGGGGTGGCGCCGTTTAATCTCCTTGAGCGTTGCAATCCCGTCCATCCCGGGCATTTTGACGTCCACAATGGCCACGTCAACTGGGTTGCGGTCTATCGTCGCCAGCGCCTCGGCCCCGCTGCCGGCCGTCAGCACGTCATAGCCTTTTCTGCGCAACACTTTCTGGGTGGTTGAAAGAAAACGCTCCTCGTCGTCCACCAGCAGAATCTTCGGTTTTCGCATCTTAGTTTCTCCCGGCCGGTTTGGTTGACGGCCCCGGCAACAGGGGGTGCCCTCTTTCCGTGGGCGGCATGGCGCCGTGCCCCGGCCCAAAAGCGCCGCGCGCCCCTTTATGCCGCCGTGGTGGGCAGATCGATGACAAAGGTGGCCCCTTCGCCGGGTGCGCTCTGAACCGTCATGGCGCCCCCTAGATTCTGGATGATGCCGTAGCAGACCGAGAGTCCCAGCCCGGTGCCTTTGCCCACCGGTTTGGTGGTGAAAAAGGGCGAGAAAATTTTATCCAGGTTCCCCGCATCGATCCCGCAGCCGTTGTCGTTGACTGTTATCCGGACGCGGCCGTTGCCGGTCGGCGCCGAGCTGACGGTCAATTCACCGCCCATTGTTCCGTGGCGCGCAATGATGGCGTCCATGGCGTTGTTGAAGAGGTTCAACAGCACCTGCTGGAGCTGGGAGGGGTCGCCGTGGATGAAAACCGGCCCGTCCTGGATTTCGCGATGGATGGCGATGCCTTCGACGCTGGCCTTTTTGGCCACCATCTCGATCACTTCGGGGATGAAAGTCTGGATGTCGAAATCCTGGACCGCATCCTCGCTTTTGCGGCCGAAGCGCAAAATCGCGTGGGTGATCTTCGAGCAGCGTGCGATCTGGAGCGAAATCTGGCTGACCGAATCTTCGAGATCCTTCAGGTCTTCGGATTCCGGCAGCTGGCCGGAGGCCTTGAGGTCCGCGATGATGGTTTCGATCAGGGCCTGCTCGCTTTTCATGACCTGTAGCGGGTTGTTGATCTCATGAGCGAAGCCGGCCGCCATTTCCCCCAGCTCGGACAGGCGATGGGCGCGGATGAGCTGTTCGTTGAGCTGGTTTTTTTCGCGGTCGGTCTGCTGGATGCGGGCCACGATGCGATCGGTCAGGTAAAAGGCCACCGCGATGATGACCGCACCGCCCAGCAGCGAGATCAAGAGGATCAGATGGGTGGCGGTGCTGAGGGCCTTGAAGGCGTCGGCCTTTTCCTGGCGCACCACCAGCAGCCAGTTTTTGTTGGTCAGGCGGGTGGTGGCATACAGGTAGGTGTCCCCCTGTCTGTCGCTTTCGATGAATATTCTGACCCTCTGATCCTCCACCGGATACCAGCCGAAATCGGGGTCCTGCGCCATCAGGCGGCCGCCCGAGCGGCGCTCGGTTTGAAACGTCCCCTGGGCGCTGAGCAGGAATGCCTCGCCGGTTTTGCCGATTCGCACCCGCCCCGCCAGTTCGTTGAACATCTGGGTGTCGATGGTGGCCCGGATGACCCACCGCGAGGCGCCGTCCTGTTTGGCCAGGGCGATCACGAAGTGGGGTACTTTGCGGTAGCCCAGGAAGATGTCGCTGATGTAAACCCCTTTTTCCATCACGGCCTTGAACCAGGGTTCGTCGCGGTAGCTTTTCCATTTGAGTTCAAACGGCCCTTGGTAGGCGACGTGCATGCCGCTCTGGTCGAAAACCCCCAGATCGACGAAGGCGCTTGAGCTCTGCTGGAGCAAGGCCAGGGCCCGCTTGAGGGTTTCGGGGCGGCCGAGGCTCTCGTAGCTGTGGGTGTTGAGAACAAACTCGAGATCGCTGCGGCGCTCGGCCAGGAAGGAATCGATCATGTGGCGGTGGTCTTCGACGATGCGCGTGATGCTGGCGATGGTGGAGTTTTCCAGGGCCGAGGTGAAATGGTAGTGGCCGATCCAAAGGGCCAGAATAAACGGTACGACCGGCAGCAAGATCATGCTCGCCAGGAGGATTCGCTTCATTGCCGCGTAATGCTGGTCCTTCTCCTTCATGCCTCCTCACTTTCCTCCGATGGACTCGGGCCGTGATCGGCGAGAACCTCCTCCACCACCTGCTTGAGCTGTTCGATGCTGCCGCCCCCTTTTTCCACGAAGGCCGCCGCGGTCACCACGGCCGGACAATCGTCGTAATCCCAGGTGAAGCTGTGGACCACAACGGGCAGCGACGGCATGGCCTGGTGCAGTTTTTCGAGGATGCCGAGTTCGGGTTCGTCGGGCAGATTGAGATCCAGAATCAGGAGATCCGGCGGCGGGTAGTGGTTGACCCAGTTCAACACCTCCCGCCCGTTTTTGGCGAGGCGCACGCGGTAGCCGATCGCCGCCAGCTCCCGTTTCAAAAATTCCCGGACGTGGCGGTTGCGGTCTGCGATTAAAATCGTGATGCCTTTGTCCACCGGACCCCTTGTCGATAGGCGATTGCAGATGATGCCGTCTTGAGCAACGCCTGTGCCAAACCGCTGGTTGGCGAGTGGGGATGCAACCTTCTGAAAACGAAGCTTTTTTTTGGGGAAAGCAGCCGGTGGGGCGGTTCTCTGCAGGTCATGCTGTCGGGGATTTTTACACCCTGTAAAGTGGGGGGTGCCGCTGCCCGGGTACTTCCGGCGATGGCGGAAAGCGGCGTGGCCCGGAGGGGCGGTTTCAGTTTGGCCCGCGGCCGTCCGATAGGGTAAGCGTTTTCGCCTTCAGCCGTCAGACACCCGGCCGCCCAAACGCGCGGAGCCCGGCAGGCGCGCAGCGCTCCGGGCGACTCGCCCAAAGGGGACCAGCCACTGGAAGAAAGGCAGCCGCGTGAGGACCTTTGTTTTTCAGATTGCCGCCGAACCCGACCCGGCCAGCCCGCTGACCTGGAATCTCGGCGGGGCCATCGTCACGGTCTGGGTCCTGGACAAAAGCGCCGATAACGCGGAGGCCCGGGCCACTCATTTCATCACCGGCTATGGTTGGAAAACCATCGAGCGGCCCGACGCTTTCGAGCCCACCCCGCAGCAAATTGCCGAACTGGATTCCGCCGAGGCCGAAACCTGCCGCAAGGCGCGCGCCTACGGGATCGCCGCGCGTTTCGAGATCTGGCCGCCGGTGGACGGCAGCGGCCACCCGGCCTTCCGCTCCCGCCGCCCGCCAACGACCGAGGATGCCTGAGAGGCGTCGCACCTTAAAGCTTTCCCCCCGGCCGCCGGCGCTTCAAGCCGGCGCAACGGCCCGCCGATGGCGCGCCCCATTTTGAGGTTGACACACCCCCGCGCTTGTTGGCACTTAGGACCAGATCCGAATCATAGACGATTGCAAAGGAGGTCCAGTATGCTGGCACGGCGAACTTTTTTGAAGGTCTCAGCCGGGATGGGCGCCCTGGCGATGTTGCACCTGGCCGGTCTGGGCGGGCGTGGACAGGGCCGGGCCGGGGAAACGGCCATCGACCTGCCCCCCCTGCCGTATCCGGAAAACGCCCTTGAACCCCATATTTCAGCCCGGACCATCGGGTTTCACTACGGCAAGCACCACCGCGGGTACGTTGACAAGACCCGGGGCTTTGTGGCCGGGACCGAATGGGCCCAAATGGATCTCGTCGCCCTGGTTCAGAAAACCGCCGGAAAACCCGAGCAGACCAGTATCTTCAACAATGCCGCGCAGGTCTTCAACCACAATTTCTACTGGCTGAGCATGAAGCCCGGCGGCGGGGGCGTCCCCGACGGCAGCCTGGCGGCCGCACTCAACGCCGCCTTCGGCAGCTATGAGGGGTTTGTCGCCGAATTCAAGGATGCCGCGGCCTCGCAGTTCGGCAGCGGCTGGGCCTGGCTGGTGCGGGATGGCGCCGACCTGAAAATTGTCAAGACCGGCAATGCCGATACCCCCCTCACGGCCGGGCTGACGCCTCTTCTGACCATCGACGTCTGGGAGCACGCCTATTACCTCGACTACCAGAACCGTCGGGGGGATTATATCCAAGCGTTTCTGGACCACCTGGTCAATTGGGAGTTTGCCGCCCGCAACCTGGGGTAGGACGTCGGCTATGTAGGCGCCGCACGGGTTGGGTGGAAAGTCTGCCCGGGTTTTCCGGCGCCTCATCGGGGGGGGCAGCGCCCGGTCCCGCGGGTTGTTTGCGGCGGACCGGGCGCCGGCCGCATGCCGCGGGTCAGGTGCGGATCAGGGGCCGCTCGAGCATTTTTTCGTAGAGATCGATGTAGTTCTGGGCGGTCACGGCGTGATTGAAGGTCGCGGCGCTCTGGGCCATGATGCGCGCGACCTGGGCCGCGCGAACGGCCTGGGGCTGGTTGAAGAAGCGCATGGCCTCGGCCGTGGCCCATTGGAGGCCGTTGGGGTCGTAGACCTCGAAGAGGAACCCGTTGCCGCGGTCGGCGGCGATGTCCAGGTGGGCGACGGTGTCGTGGATGCCGCCGGTGTCATGGGCCACCGGCAGGGCGCCGTAGATCGGACCGATCATCTGGGGCAGCCCGCAGGGTTCGAAGCGCGAGGGCATCAAGACGAAATCGGCGGCACCGTAGGCCAGGCGGGCAAGATTTTCGTTAAAATCGCAGATGGCGACGCGCCGGGCGAAATCATGGAAGCCGACGATGTTTTTAAAGACCGTCTTGTATTCGCCGCTGGCCACGAAAACGATCTGCAGCTGCTGGTCCCAGAACTCGGAGACGACCTTGTAAAGCGACGCGGCCAGCAGCTCGCAGCCTTTCTGGATCGTATCCAGGCGCGAGGGCCAGAAGAAAAGCGGCGCCCGGGGATTGGGGATCAGCCCCAAACGGTTTTGCAGAAAGTGTTTGTTGGCGGCCTTGCCGGCGACATGCTCGGCGGGGCTGTAGCGCCGGTGCAGGGCCGGGTCCTCCACGGGGTTGAATGACGGGTCGGGGGCGTTGAGGATCCCCAGCGCACAGCCCGCATGGTACTTGTTGCTGATTTCGTGCTGCAGCGGCTGGGATACGAAGCCGTGGCGGCCCTCGACGATTTCCCTGAGGAACGTCGGGCTGACGGTGTTGACGAAGTGGGCCGCGAAGACCCCGCTGACCAGCAGGTCAACGGGGTTTTGTTCGCGGGTCTCCTCGTAATCGTAGGCCATGTTCTCGTAGAAGAGGTGCTGCCAGAAATAGGCCGCGTCGATGCCGCGGTCTTCGATCTGGGCAAGGAAGGTCTTCATGGTGTGGATGTTGTGGATCGTAAAGAGGCACGGCGTGCCCATCTGGCGCGACATGGCCGGGATCAAACCCGTCATCCAGTCGTTGCAGTGAATCAGGTCCGGGCGCACGCGGGGGACGATGTTGTTGATCACCTCGCGTTGGAAGGCCAGCGCGATTTTCATGTTTTCCCAACTGTAGTTGGAATAGACGTGATGCATGTAGAAAAACGCACGGTCCTCGGCCAGGTGGACGCGGTCGTTGGGCATGACCTGGCGGATCATCTTGAAATCCTTTTTGAGGATCTCCGGCAGCTGGTCGCTGTACATGCCGCGGTAGTCAGGCATGGCCACGTGCACGTCGGCGCCCTGCTGATAGAGCGCGCTGACCAGGGCGGCCGAAACATCGGCCAGCCCGCCGGCCTTGGCGGCCAGGTAGTTGGCCATGTTGCCCATGCCGTCGGGCAGGTAGGTCACCTCGGGGGTGACGATCAGGATGCGCGGGTTGCGTGTGGCAGGGGCCATGGGGTGTGCTCCTTTCTGCGGTCCTCGCTTTTTCCGGGACCACGCGGCGGGCGTCAGGCCCAGGTGAGCAAGCCCGGCGTGAATTTCACCCAGTCGTCGGCCAATGGCGACACCCGGACGGTGAACCCGTAGCGGCCGGCAATCCGGCAGGAGATGCTGCAGGCGTAAAGATAGCGGCCCGGCTCGTAGCAGGCGTCCATCTCCATCCGCTGGGTGAAGCTGTTGGCCAGGGCATCCACCGATTTAAGCGGGCCGTAGTAAAGCTCCACGGCCACCTCCTCGGGCTGGAGCTCACCCAGGTGTACCACGGCGGTGATCCGAAACTCCTCCCCGACGCGGAAAGGGTGGGCCGCCGGGCGCTCGGGGGGTTCGACGAGGATCGCCCCCCAGCGGCTTATCAGACGCTCCCGCTGGCGGGCCAGCGCCCGCGCCTCGTGGGCGTCGTCGGCCAGCAGTTCGTTCAGGCGCCGCGCGGCGGGCAGGTAGAAGCGGTGCTGGTAGTTTTGAATCATCCGCAGGGCGCTGAAATCCCGCATGACCATTTTCATGGCCTCCTTCATCATGCGTACCCAGCGCATGGGGATGTCCCCTTCCGTTTTTTCATAAAAGGTCGGAATCACGTCGTTTTCCAACACGTTGTAAAGGGCCTGGCTTTCGATGGTGTCCTGGTAGCCCGGATCGTCGAAGTCGTCCCCGTTGCCGATGCGCCAGCCGCGGTTTTCGGCGTAGCCCTCGCACCACCAGCCGTCGAGAATGCTGACGTTGAGGCCCCCGTTGACCGCGGACTTCATTCCGGAGGTGCCGCAGGCCTCGAACGGGCGGCGCGGGGTGTTGAGCCAGACATCCACGCCCTGGAGCATCTGGCGGGCGATCCAGGGATCGTAATCCTCCAAAAAGACGGCGCGGTTTCTGACCGTCGGGCGGTGGCAAAAGTCGATCAGGCGCTTGATCAGGGCCTTGCCCTCGTTGTCCTTGGGGTGCGCCTTGCCGGCGAAGATGATCTGGACCGGGTGGTTTTCCGAGTTCAACAGCGCTTCCAGGCGTTTGGGATCCTGCAGGAGGAGGTTGGCGCGCTTGTAGG
Source organism: Desulfobacteraceae bacterium (assembly GCA_022340425.1). Taxonomy (NCBI): domain Bacteria; kingdom Pseudomonadati; phylum Thermodesulfobacteriota; class Desulfobacteria; order Desulfobacterales; family Desulfobacteraceae; species Desulfobacteraceae bacterium. The sequence goes on from JAJDNY010000054.1 coordinate 25,384, forward strand.
TGGCGAAGCGGCGCGCGAACCCGATGGTCAGAATGCCTGGGTCCAGCACCGATTCCGCCTCGCGGATGACCGCCAGGGGGGCGTTTCGCCGCCGGTACTGCTTGACCATCAGCTCCCGGCAGGTGCGCACCAGGCGCGTGCGGCTCATCTCGTGGGTGCGCCAGAGCTCCTCTTCGAAAATTTCGTCGATGCGGTTGATGTTAGCCGGGTCGCGCGGCGGCAGGCTCCAGTCCGGCCCCAGGTAGCGGTCAAAGAGGGTTGAAATCCCCGAGGAGATCCATGAGGGGATGTGCACCCCGTTGGTGATGTGGGTGATCGGGATCTCGTCCTCGGGGCGGTCGGGCCAGATGTGGGACCACATGCGCCGCGCCACCTGGCCGTGCAGGTGGCTGACGCCGTTGCAGTACTGGGACATGCGGTGGGCCAGGACAAACATCGACAACGGGGCGTTCGGCCCCGTGCCGGCGGCCTGCCCCCAGGCCAGCACCTGCTCCTCCGGAAGGCCCAGGCGGCGGGCGAGGGGGCGCAGCACCGGCCGCACCAGGTCGACGGGAAATTCGTCGTGCCCGGCCGCCACCGGGGTGTGGGTGGTGAAGACCGTGGTGCGCGGGACGATTTCAAGTGCGGTTTTGAGGTCCACCCCGTAGCGGGACACGGTCTGGGCCAGGCGCTCGATGCCCGCAAAGGCGCTGTGGCCCTCGTTCATGTGGCAGACCGCGGGCGTGATGCCCATGATGCTCAGTGCCTGCATGCCGCCGATGCCCAGCAGGGCTTCCTGGGCCAGACGGGTCCGGCCGTCGCCGGGGTAGAGCCGCGCGGTCAGGTCCCGCACCCCGGGCGAGTTTTCCGGCAGGTTGGTGTCCAGCAGAAAGAGCGGGATGCGGCCGACCAGCAGCCGCCAGACGGTGGCGAGAATCTCGCCGTCGGGACCGGCCACCGATAGCCGCATATTCTCGCCGTTGACCTTGGCGTGGCGCAGCGGGATCGTGTAAAGATCGGTCTCCGGGTAGGACTCCTGCTGCCAGCCGTTCTGGTCCAGGTATTGGTGAAAATAGCCCTGACGGTAAAGCAGCCCGACCCCCACCAGGGGCAGGGCCACGGCCGAGGCCGCCTTGAGGTGATCCCCGGCGAGGATCCCGAGGCCGCCCGAGTAAAGGGGCAGGCTCTCGTGGATGCCGAACTCCATGGAGAAATAGGCGACGCAGTTGTCCGGCCCCAGCGGCGCGCTGGAGTTCTCCAGCGGGGCCAGGACGCGCTTTTCAAAGCGCTCCCGGACTTGGTCGAGATGGCCCATGAAGCTGTTGTCACCGGCCAGGTTCTCCAGCCGGTTCTGGGAGACCCGGGTCAGAAAGACCAGCGGGTTTTCGCCGGAGGCCGCCCACAGGCGCGGGTCGATGCGCCGGAAAAGGTCCACCGCATCGCGCTGCCAGCTCCACCAGTAGTTGCGCGCGAGGGTTTCGATAAAAGCGAGCTTCGGAGGGATGGTCGGGTAAACTTGAAAGGTCTGCAAAAGCCCCATGTTGTTTCCTTGGATTTGGCGTTAGGTTCGAAAGATTTTTATGAAGCAGAAAAAAGTCAAAAACCAGACGGTTTCGAAAAAAGCGCCAAGTTTAAGGCGCGCAAATCTCAGCGGCGTGAGGCGTACTTTTGTACGCCGCAGCGACTTCGAGATGCAGCGCAACGCAGAAATTGGACTTACGGAACCGTCGATTTTGCACCTGGGATAATCCCCGGGTGCCAGGCGCAGGTGCGCTAGTTTTCGGCCGCAAACGGCGCGCCCTTGAGGGGATGGGGGCCTGCCCCCGTTTGGCGTCGCCCGGTGGTGGGCTCCCCGCCGCTGCGACAGACCAACGGGCTGATTCTTATTCGCTCCGCGGCCAAAGGTCAAGTCCGCTGCCCTTTACGACTGCAGCTTGAGCCAGACCCGCAGCAGCTCGCTGACCCCCCAGGCCTGGGCATCGCAGCCGCGCTGCTGGTGGGGGGCGTCGCCGTCCACGATTTCGGGCATCTGGAGGCAGCAGCCGCGGTTGAGCAGGCGCGTGCCGCTGGCCAGCCAGGCCAGGGCGGTGGCATGCCCGGCTTTGCCGTATGTCAGGGCCCAGGCCTCGCAGAAGCTCGGGAAGACCCAGGTCCAGGCCGTGCCGTTGTGGTAGGCGGGTTTGCGCCGGGTGTCTTCATCGCCCAGATAGCGTCCCTGGTAGGGGTTGTGGGGGTCGTTGAGCAGCTGGTCCTGGTGCAGGATCGGGTGTGGGCGGGAAACCGGCTGGTCCGCCAGGCTGCGAATGGCGCCCGGCACCAGCAGCGTTTCGCAGGCCGTCAGCACCCGGCGGCAGGCCTCGGGTGCAGACAGCGCACCCAGGGTCAGGGCGAAAAGCTGGTTGGGCCGCAGGGCGTCGTCGATTTCGGCCCGCTGCGGCGGCGTGTCGGGCGTGGCGTGCAGGCAGTCGGCCAGATAGCCCGCCTGCTCCTGCCAAAAGTGCTGCTGCAGCCCCCGGCGGACGCGCGCCGCTGTTTTTTGCCACGGCCCGCCGCTCTCCTGTGGGTCGATGCGCTTCAAAACGCTCAGGGCGGCGAACCACAGAGCCTGGATTTCAACGGGATAGCCGGCCCGCAGGGTCCCGGCCGGAAAATTGGTATCCATCCAGGTAAAGTGGCCGGGGCTGTAAAGCAGCCCGGAGGCGGGGTCCATCCGCACGCCGTTGGGTGTGCCGGCCATCAGGGCGGCGCCCAGGTCCAGCAGCACCTCACCCAGTCTGCGGCCGCCGCAGTCGCTTTCCAGAAACCGGCGGCTGCGCTGCCTGCGGATCAGGTCGCCGCAGGCCACCACGAACCACAGCGGTGCGTCCGAGGTGTCGCGGTTGCCGGCATTTTTTCCGTGAATCATGTTGGGCAGGGTGCCGTTTTCGGTGAACTGGCCGAACTGTTGCAGGACGGCCGCCGCCGCGGCGGTTTTACCGGCCGTGATCAGTCCGCGGACGACGATCAGCGCATCCCGGCCCCAGTCCAGAAACCAGGGGTAGCCGGCAATCACGGAACGAAGGGCCCCCCGCTTGACGACGTACTGGTCCAGGGCGCCGGCTAAAGCCTCAGCCAGCGGCCAGCGCAGCGGCAGCTCCTTGGGCGGCGGCAAAACCGTCGTCTGGGCTGCCGGGTCGGAGGCCCTGCGGGCCACGGCGGTCATTTCGACCTGGTCGCCGCCGGCCAATAAACAGGAGAAGTAGCCGGGGCTGAAGAGGTCCGAGTCCGGGTCCAGGCCGCGGGTGGCCTCCAGGGGGCGGTGCACCATATAGGTCCATTCCGGTGCGGCCGTAAAGCGCCCCCCGGGCAGCCGGACCGTCAGACCATGGTCCCCGGCGGGTGCGAAGTGAAATCCGTCGGCGGCGGGCTGCACGGCGGCCGCGAAGGTCTTCTCGGGGCCGGTGTAGGCCTTGGTGGTGTCGTGAAAGCTGCGGTCTTCGACATCCGGTCGCAGGATCAGTTCCACCGGCCGCCGGTCATCCAGGCGCGAGGCTCGGCCCTCGGCCGGCAGCCGCTGGAAGCGGAGCTGGACGCGGTTCTGCAGGGGGGCCATCGTCAGGGTCAGCGCCAGAAAAACGTGCTGGCCCTGTCCGGTGGGGACGTGGAAATGCCATGTGCCCCGGGAGGGGGCGTCCAACCGGAACTGGTGCAGGCAGTCGAAGCTCAGGGCTTGGGAGTAGCCCTGGTAGACCAGCCAGCCTCGGCAGCGGGTGAAGAGCACCCGCCGGTCCTCGGGCACTTCGGGATCGAGGTTGGCGGCCAGGATGGCGTCATAGCGGCTTTCCAGCCGGCCCCACATCACCGGCAGGTGGGTCATCGCGCCGCGGCCGTTGGCGGCCAGGAAGAGGGGCTTGCGACGGCGGATTTCGGTGTGGCTGAAGACCCGCATGGCGGCCGCGTCGCGGGCTGCCGCCAGCTGCAGCAGCGGGCCCTGGGCGTGGGTGCTGCGGCCGGGGCTGAAAACCGTCAGCTTGAGCTTCTGGCGCTGGTGGCGCCGCGGGGTTGGCAGCGGGGTAAAGAGGGCGAAGTGGGTGCCGTCCTGCCGGGCGAGGCTTTTTTCGGCGGCCAGCGTCCGACCTTCCTGGATGATGCGGGCATGAAAGGGGAGCGGCGCGATGACTAGGAGCAAATGGCCGGGGGGCAGCATGACGGTGCGGCGGCAATCCGTCGGCCATTGCCAGCGGGTGATCCGGGGTGGCGCGTTGTCCGGGCCGGCCTCGCGGCAGAAGGCGGCCGGGTCGGCGGCCAGACGGGCCGCGCCGGCATCGGGGTCGAAGCCGCCGAGGTCGGCCGTTTGGCTTAAAATCTGGCAGACCTCCAGGGCCTTGGCCCGCAGGCACTGGTGCGCGATGCGCGCCGGCAGCCTCAGGGGATCCGCGGCGCCCTCCAGGAGCGCCAGGTCCGAAGGCTCCGGGCTCAGGCACATCACCTGGCCGGGCGCCAGGGGCAGCAGCCGGCGGGTGCCGGCCTCCCGGGGCACCACTCGCTGGCCAGTGAGCAGGTCGACCCACGCTTCGGCCGCGATCTCCACCTGGCGCGGGTTCCAGCCGGCGGTGACCGGCTGCCGGTCGTCGAGGTTGGCCGCCACCAGCAGGCTGCGGCCGCTGGGTCGGTGGCGGCGGCGCATGACGATGAACTCGCCCTCGCCCTGCTGCATCATCTTGAGTTCGACCTCGGCGTGAAATGCCGGGTGGGTTTTCAGCAGGTCGCTGAGGCGGCGGATCCAGGCCACCTGGTTGGGTTCGGCGCCCCAGTTGAGGCTTGGCGCCTCGTGAACGATGATCTTCTCGGTGGCGTACCATTCGACGCCGTTGGCGAAGCCGAAGGCGCCGTGGTCGGCCAGCAGCGCGCACAGCGCGGTGCGCATCCGGGCGTAGGCCGGCGAGCGGGCAGCCAGGCGGTTGTTGTCATGGGTTTCGGCAAAATGCACCATCAGGCCGTCGCTGCGGCTGATCTCCAACGGCTCGGGCAGATAGTATTCGATCTGCCCGCGGTTGTAGTTCTGAAACAGCTCGGAGTAGGCGGCGTCGAAGTTGGCGCGGCTGAGGATCTTGCAGGTGACCGACATCTTGCCCCCCAGGCCCTCCAGCAGAAAGACGGTGTCGGGGAACTGGCTGCGCACGCTGGCCACGATGTAGCGCCAGGCCTCAACCGGTATCATATAACCGGCGTCGCAGCGAAACCCGTCGACGCCCCGCCGGCACCACCGCAGAAAGACCTCGGCCATGTAGCGCCAGAGGTCCTTGTGGCTGAAGTCCAGGCGGGTCAGGTCCTCCCAGCGCACGCCCCAGGCCCCGGGCACCTCGATGCGGCCCTCGGGGTCGCGGGCCAGCCACTCGGGGTGGGTCTCGTGCAGGCTGGCGGCCCAACCCGTGTGGTTGATGGCGACATCCAGGTAGAGCCGGGCGTTGCGCTCGTGGACGGCGTCGACCAGTTCGATGAACTGCTCCAGCGGGGTGGCCTTGGGGTCGAATTGCGCCAGGGCCGGATCGACCTCGGTGAAGCTCAGGGCGGCATACGGGCTGCCGAAGCGGCCCATGCGGGCGTAGGTCGTGGGGGTGGGGTGGATGGGCAAAAGCTGCAGGATGCGGCAGCCCAGTTCGCCCACGATGAAGTCCAGTTCGCGGATCAGATCGCGGAAGGTCCCCGACGGCGGAATGACCGTGTAGCGGTCCCGGTCCAGGGCCGCGATGCATTTGCGGCGGGCCGCGTCGGGCTGAAAGCGGCCGCTTTGGTTGGGGCCGAACTGGCGCACGAAGGCATTGTAAACGATGTTGGCGGCACAGGATTCGGCCGGGGCGACGTTGACCACGGTGTTGTCGCCGGCGGGCCAGACCGGTTCGCTGGCGCCGGTGTCCAGGAAAAAACACTTGGCCTGAAAATGGCCCACCTCGCAAAGCGGCAGGGTTACCCGGAATCGGCCCGGGGACACCGGCTGCAGGGGGATGTCAAACCAGTCGCGCGCGAGAGGCGGAAGATCGCGGGTGACGGCGTGGATAATCTGGCGGCGGGCGAGGTCGGCATGCCCGATATTGGTTCGCACCCAGGCGCTGCCCGCGGCGTCGGCGGGGGCGGTGAGTTCGAAGCTCAGGGTGTCGCCCCGAAAATGAAGCAGGTGGCGGCCCGGTGCCGGCACCTGGCTGATCTGGTCGGAGATGTTCATGAAGGCATAACCTGCGCTGCAGTGGGGTGAAAGTCGAAAAAAATGTCACATCGTGTTGATGCCGAACGACGGTCGATAGCTCAGCCCTTCCAGAGCTCCACGTCGATCAGACCCAGCCGCGCGGCCTGGCGCACCAGATCGATGGTGGTGCGCAGATCGAGTTTTTTCATGATATTGGCGCGGTGGTTTTCCACCGTTTTGGGGCTGATGAACAGGCGCTTGGCGATTTCGCGGGTGGTGAAGCCTTCGGCCAGCAGGCGCATGACCTCCTGCTCGCGGGGGGTCAGCCGGGGATGGGGTGAGGCCGCCGGGGCGGGTGATGTGACCGAAATCTGGAGCAGATTTTCGACCACCTGGGAGGAGAGGCTGCTGTCCAGAAAAAGTTCGCCGCGGGCCACCGCCGCCAACCCCTTCAAGAGTCCGTCCGAGGCCGATTCCTTGACCAGGTACCCCCGCGCGCCGGCCTGGAAAGCGGTGGCGATGTAGGTGATCTTGCTGTGCATGCTGATGATTAGGACCCGGCTTTCGGGCAGCAGTTTGGCCAGATCGCGGGTCAGTTCGATCCCGTTTTTGTCCGGCAGTGAGACATCGACGATGATCACATCGGGTCTCAATTCGGTTGCCAGGTGAATGCCGGCGCGCGCCGTGTCGGTTTCGCCGACCAGGCGATAGCGCGGCTCGCGCCCGATGATGGCTTTGAGCCCCTCGCGAAAAAGCGGATGGTCATCGATGATCAGGACGGTTGTTTTCGGATCCACGCTACCCCTCCTTTTTGGAGCCGGTTTGGCCGGTGGCTGGTGGCGGGCCCGTCAAAATGTCTTGATCACCGAGTTGCAGGTATCCTCAAAGCAGGTCGGCGCCTGTTTGTCCGCCTCGGGCTCGTTATGCCAGTGCTGCCCGTCGATTAGATAGCGGAATTGAATCTCCCGGTCGGTGGGCAGATCCAGGGTCAGGGTGAAATCGCCGTTTTTGAGCCGCTTGAAGGGCAGCGCCTCCCGGTCCCAGTCGTGCAGTTCGCTGACCAGATGGACCGTCCGGGCGGCGGGCGCCGTTTCCGCCGGCAGCCGGAAGGTGACCTTGCAGATCGGCTTGGATTTGAGAAACTGTTTTTTGATGCTCACAAAGCCTCCTTTTCCCGTTGCTTCGGGATGAAAAATTCATGCTGCCGACAGCCTGGCGTGGGAAAGGCGCTGGTCTCGGCCTCAAAACCCCGGGCGCCTCCAGTGGGCCGCCTGCCGCCTGGCGGCCGAAACATAAGCCGGACCGCACGCGGCGCGATACGTTTGGCCGCGCTCTTATTTTACCGTGGTTTCGATTTTAAGGCCGTATTTGTCGATCCCGGAATGCAGGGTCGGCCGGGAGACTCCCAGCAGCCTGGCGGCCCGCGAGCGGTTGCCGCCGGTGAGGTTCAGGGCCTCGCTGATCAGGATGCTGGCAAAACGGTCGATGCAGGCGTCAAACAGGTTCTTCTGGCTTTTGGCGGTCAGGGCTTCCACCGCCCACCGGCGAAGGGCCTGATCGGTGGTGCCGGCGCTGTCGGATGGGTCGCTCGGCTGCCCCCCGCCGCGCAGCGCCGGGCCGATCTCCTCGGGGCCGATGGGCGCGCCGCGGTTGAAGATCAGCAGCTTCTGGATGGTGTTGCTGAGTTCCCGGATGTTGCCCGGCCAGTTGTAGGTTTTCAGACTCTCCGTAGCTTCGGGGGTGATGCCGGGGTTTTCGACCCCCAGGCTGTCGCCGTGGCGCGCCAGAAAATATTCCGTCAACAGCGGGATGTCGTCGACGCGCTCCCGCAGGGGCGGCAGCCAGATTGTGACCACCTTGAGTCGATAGTAGAGATCCTCCCGGAAGCGGCCCTCCACCAGGGCGGCCTCCAGGTCGCGGTTGGTGGCGGCGATGATGCGCACATCCACCGCGATGGTCTCCCCGCCCCCGAGCCGTTCTATACTCTTTTCCTGGAGCAGCCGCAAGATCTTTGCCTGGATGCTGAAGGGCATGTCGCCGATTTCGTCCAGGAACACGGTGCCCCGGTGGGCCTGCTCGATTTTGCCCACGCGGCGGTGGGCGGCACCCGTGAAGGCCCCCTTTTCGTAGCCGAAGAGCTCGCTTTCCAGCAGGTTTTCGGGTATCGCGACGCAGTTGATGACCAGAAACGGGTTGGCCGCGCGCAGGCTGTGCTGGTAAATGGCCCGAGCGACCAGCTCCTTGCCGGTGCCGGACTCCCCGCGGATGAGCACGGTGGCATCCGAGGAGGCCACCCGGCCGATGGCCTTGTAGACGTCCTGCATCGGTTTGCTGCGGCCGATGATGGCCTCCCGCGCGGTTTGCTGAAGGCCCCCGTCGACCACCACCGGTGAGCGCATGAAGTGTCCGGCCTCGATGGCTTTCTGAATCACCGCCAGCATGTCGGGGATGTCGAAGGGTTTGAGAATGTAGTCGTAGGCCCCCATCTTGGTGGCCTCGATGGCGGTCTCGGTGGTGCCGAAGGCCGTCATGATGATCACCGGCAGCTTGGGCTCGATGCGCTGGATCTGCAGAAAGGTCTGCAGCCCGTTCATGCCCGGCAGGCGCATGTCAAGGATCACCAGGTCGGGGCTGCGCTGGTCGACCAGCTTGACTCCGGCCTCCCCCGAGGGGGCCGTTTGAACGGCGTAATCCTCCTCGGTGAGTAGTTTCTCGAAACTGCGCCGCAGCTGGTCGTCGTCGTCGATGATCAGGATCGTGTCCATGGCGGGCGTCCTTATCCGCTCTCGGCGGGCAGGCTGATGGTGAAGGTCGTGCCCCGGCCTTCCCGGGAATCCAGGCTGAGCCAGCCGCCGTGCTCCGCGATGATGCGGGCGGCGATGCTCAGACCCAGCCCGGTACCCTCCTCCTTGGTGGTGAAGAAGGGCTGGAAGATTCGCTCCTTGAGGGTCTCGGGGACCCCGGGGCCCTGGTCTTGCACGCGGATGACGGCCTGCTGGCGGGCATCGATGTGCTGCAGCTCCTCGGTGATGCGGATGGCGCCCCCGGCGCTCATGGCCTCGCAGGCGTTGACCACCAGGTTGACCAGGACCTCCTTGAGCTGTTCGGGGTCGGCCTGGATCTCGGGCAGCGGCCGCAGGCGCTCGACGCTGATGGTGACGTCGTTTGAGGTCAGGCGGTGGCGCAGCAACTGGACCACCAGGTCCACCACCTCCGACGGGCTGACCTGCTGCATCTTGAGCTTGGGCGGGCGCGAAAACTCCAGGAAATTCTGGACGATGGTGTCGATCTGGTCGATTTCCTCGGAGATCACCTTGAAATCGTCGCGCTGGGTGTCGCTCAGCGCCAGGGTGCGGTCCAGGGAGAAAAGCCGCATCTTGACCGAGGTCAGGGGGTTGCGGATGCTGTGGGCCATGCCGGCCGCCAGCTTGCCGACCATGACCATCTTCTCGGTCTGCAGGAGGTGCTCACGGCTTTTTTCAAGTTCGCTCTGGGTGTGGTCCACGTTTTCGATCAGGCCCCGCACCCGGAGGCTGAGCGCCTTGATCTCGTTGCCGGTGGGAGGCGGGCGGCTCTCGCGGCCGGCTTCGCGCATCAGCTCGCGCACCGGCCCCAAAATGTTTTTGGCCAGGATAAAGGCCAGCAACAGGACCATCAGCAGGGCCAGCCCCATGGAGGAGAGGGCGGTCAAGCGCAGGTTCTGGGCTTCGGCGTGGCTGGCCGCGCGGGTGCCTCTGATCTGCTGGGTGTGCAGGGCCTTGTAGCCCTCACAGAGGGAGAGGAGCCTGAAAAAATGTCCCCGCACCTCTTTGTGCAGGCTGGTGCCGGCTTCGCGCCGGCCCTCTCGATACAAATCGATCACCCGGTCCTTGGTGTCGATGTAGCGGCCGTATTCGGCCTCGATGGCCGAGATGGCTGCCAGCTGTTCGGGGTTTTCGGCGGTGGCACGGGTCTCCTTGAGGGTTTGCAGAAATATCTGCCGGTATTCGCCCAGCTGGCGAAGCCAATCGGGGTCCCCGTCCAGGAAGTAGTAGGAGACAAAGCCCTTCTGGTTGATCAGGGCGGTTTCCAGGGCCTCGGCGGTCTGGTAGGCGGCGATGTTTTTGGTGACGATGGTCGTCAGCAGGGCTTCCATGCGGTAGGTGTACCAGACCATGACATAGCCGCCGGCAGCGGTGATGGCCGCGATCAAGGCAAGGATGAGGTAAATTCTGGCGCGCAGGCTGAAGCGGCTTTGCATGGTGGCTCTCAGGGCTGGATCATAAGGGGTACGCGGCCTATTCTATCATCCCACCTGCGGCGGCAAGACCGCCTGCGGTTCGAGTGGTGGTGAGGCCGCTTGTGGTCATGGCCGAGCAGCGGCATCCTACACGACATCTTCGAAAAACTCAAAAATCAATTTGGACGGTTCCGCAAAAAGTCCAATCTCTGCGTTGCGCTGCATCTCGAAGTCGCTGCGGCGTACCAAAGTACGCCTCACGCCGCTGAGATTTGCGCGCCTTGAGCTTGAACTTTTTTCGAAACCGTCTGATTTTTGTCTTACTGGTTCGTCAATTTGGGCAGTCGCTAAAAGGCCGCCAGAAGACGTCTCGTTTGGCTCGGGGAACATCGCACCCCGGTCGCTTGGGCGACTCCAAAGAGTTTTGATTGATTAGAAAATCGATTCATGATAGCTGATTGCTGACCGGCCCCCAAAGGGAACATTTTTTCCCCCGGCGGCCCCCGATGCACCCGCAATCACCATTTACGCGAAGCGGACGGTTGGTTCGCCGAATTTCCAACGCCCACCACCGGACAGTCTCAGCGCAGGAGGTTTTCAGTGAAGAATTACAGTGTCAAAGACCTGATGGTGCCGATTTCGGAGTATGCCACGGTGCCCGAGGACGCCACCCTTTTCGAGGCGGTGCAGGCCTTGGAGAGGGCCCAGGAGCAGTTCAACCAAAACCGGTATTCCCATCGCGCAGTTCTGATTCTGGACAAGCAGAAAAAAGTGGTCGGCAAACTCAGCCAGATGGATTTCCTTGCTGCCCTGGAGCCCCGGGATGCCAACCTCGAGCAGATCCGCAACTTCAAACAGTTCGGTTTCACGCGCAAGGCCGTCGCCCTGCAGCAGGAGGAGTATCTCAAGTCCTCGCCGCCGATTCTGGACTTCTATTCCGAAGCCGCCCGCAAGAAGGTCACGGAATACATGCAGCGTCCCACGGAAGGGGAGTACGTGGATGAAAACGCCTCCCTGGACATGGCGCTGCACCAGTTGACCGCCGGCGCCAACCTCTCCCTGCTGGTCACCCGGGGCGCCGAGATCGTCGGTATCTTGCGGTTGTCCGATGTGTTTGCCGCCGTTTACCACTCCATGAAGGAATCCGAATTACAAAAATCTCTTGGGGAAACGCAATGAAAGAACTTCATAAGCTTTTGGACCGGATCGTGCAGCGGGTCAACATCAATCTCCGGGAGCTGGAGTTCGATGTCAACCCCCTGGTGAACAAACTTATTCCCGCCGGGCAGATGACCAAGTTCTACGCCTTTTACGGGATCACCCCACATCATGCCCTGAACCTGGTGTTCAAACATTCCAACCTCTCCGGCAGCTATTTTCTGGGCAAGGTGCGGGTCACCAACTCGCTGCTCTACAAGAGCGATATCCGCGGCGATGAATTGAAGAAAAACGGCGATCTCTTCCAATACCAGGATTTCAATATCCCCGTGGACCAGGACGAAGAGATCAGCATCGAAGACAGCTTTCTGATCAAAACCCTGGTGCACAACTACTCCCACGATCCGGAAACCCTGGAGACCTTTTTCATCAAGGACACCGTCTCCACCCATTACGCCAATATTCACGGCTCGCCTTCCGACGGCAGTTTTCTGGGGCCCTTCGCAACGGTGGACCTCACCACCATCCGCGACTGTGTCATCGGCGCCTACTCCTATGTGCAGGCCGGGGAGGTCAGCCACCTGAGTATCGATCCGGGAACGGTCTGGGTGAGAAAGCCGGGAGACTTCAACTTCATGTACCGCTACCCTCTCGGCGAATTGAGCAACTACGTCTATTTTGCCGCCGGCAGCCCGCCCCAGGGCGTGTTCATGGATTTTCTGGAGGACCGCAAGGAGGCTTTTGAGCGGGTCTTCAACGTGGTCAACATCGAAACCCCGGAGTCGGTTCCGGCCAGTGCCTCTCTGGACCGCTTCGCGGTGATCAAGCCCAAAACCAAGATCGGTGAAAACGTGCTGGTGGCGCAGCGGGCCTTCCTGCAGAATTCGGTGCTCGGAAAGGGGGCCAATGCCCAGGAAAACTGCTACATCATCAACGCCAAACTCGAGGGCAACAACGTCACCGCGCACGGGGCTAAAATCATCGAGGCGGACCTGGGCAAGAACGTGTTCGTGGGATTCAACTCTTTTCTCAGGGGGCGCCCGGGCGCCCGGATCACCATCGGCCAGGAATGCGTCATCATGCCGCACACGATCGTCGATGTCCGCAAACCCTTGACGGTCCCCCCCGGCCACCTCGTCTGGGGGTTGGTCCGGAGCCCCCAGGACCTGGAAGCCAACAGCATGCCGCTTAAGGACTTTGCCAAAATCGACACCCGGGTCTGCAAGGGGGCGATGCTTTTCGAGGGCAGCGGCGGCAGCTTCGTATCGGGGTTCCAGGAGCGGATCCATCACATCCTGGAGGCCAACGGGGCCTTTTTCGACGGCAAGCTGAAGCGGGGGCACGCCCAGCGCAACCAGAACATCTCCTTCAACACCATTCAGCCCTATCCGGAAGGGGACAAAGCAGGGCTGTACCCCACCATCATCATCCAGCCATGAAAAAACGTCGGCCCGGCCGCGATCCATGCGCCGGGCCGACGGTCCCTCACTTGATATGCCGGTAGAAAGTCAAAAACCAGACAGTTCCCTATAAAACCCAAGTTAAGGCGCGCAAATTTCAGCGGCGTGAGGCCTACTACTTTACGCCGCAGCGACTTCGAGATGCAGCGCAACGCGGAAATTGGGTTTTCTACGGAACTGTATCATTTGAAAAAATTCAACAGTGCGTGCAGGTTGGTCATGGGATGCGGCGGGCAGCCGGGGATGAACAGATCCACCGGCAGCAGGCTGTCCAGACCTTGGCTGACTTCGGGGCTGCCCCGAAAAGGGCCGCCGGAAAGGGCGCAGCTGCCCACGGCGACCACCACCCGCGGCTCTGGGGTGGCCTCCAGGGTCTGCAGCAGGGCGGTTTGCATGTTGCGGGAAATGGGGCCGGTGACCACGATGCCGTCGGCGTGGCGGGGGGATGCGACGAAGTTGATGCCGAAGCGGGCCAGGTCGAAAAACGGGGTGGCCAAGACGTTCAAGTCCGCTTCGCAGGCGTTGCAGCCGGCCGCCGACACCTGGCGCAGCTGAAGCGAGCGGCCGAAGAGCTTTTTGAAATGCTGCCGGGATTGTGCGGCCAACTCCGGCAGCTGGCCCTGGGTGATGAGGTGCGACTTCTCGGCGACGGCGATTGCAAAATCCCGGGTGAAGGTGACGAAGCGCCCCTGGGAGAGCCGTTCGCAGGTGCCGCAGAAAACGCAGCGTCCCATGTCGATGGTTGCGGCCGCCGGGTCGATGGCCTCCTGAGGGCAGGCCGCCGCGCACGCGGCGGCCAGATCGGGCGGGGCGTGCGGGTCGATTTGCGGCCGGCCCCGGTAGCGCGGCGGCAGCTGGACCTCCGCCTTGGGGTATCTCGACGTTCTGCACCCCTGTTCGAATCTGTTGCGCAGTACATTCAGCATGTTCGCCCCGCTCTCGCTTAAAGGTCAAACCCGCAATAGGACAGGTTGTAGCTTTTGTTGTTCAAGGGGAAATCGGAAATGCCGGTGTTTCTCAGGGACATGGACAACCCGTTCCAGTTGTGGAAGGAGGGGTCCTTGACCTTGTAGTGGCAGATGCCGCCGGCGGCATCCGTCAGGATGCAGTGGGAGGCCTCGCCGCGCCAGGCCTCGAGAAGGGTGACCACGACGCTGTCGGGCGCCAGGGGCAGATCGGCCGCATCGATGACCCGGGTCTCGACGGCCTCGGCCAGCAGCGTTTCGATGATCGCGATGGACTGCATCACCTCATCGGCCCTGACCTTGGCCCGCGCCCAGACGTCCCCCGTGGTCTCGGCCCGCTCGGGGATCTCCAGGCTGCCGTAACGTTCACTGGGGAAAGAGCGCCGGACATCGTAGGGGATGCCGCAGGCCCGTCCGGCCGGCCCCACCAGCCCCAGTTGGCGGGCATCCGCCCGACTCACCACGCCGCAGCCTTCGAAGCGCGCCCGGACGCTCGGGGTCCCGAACAGCAGGTCGCAAACGTGCTGCACCTGAGTCTTGAGCTCAGCGATGCGAGCCTTCATGTCGCGGCGGTTCTCGTCGGTAAGCGCGAAGCGCACCCCGCCGGGCCGCACCAAACCCTTGCCGAAGCGGTTGCCGCAGACCAGCAGGCTCAGGTTGAGGAAATCGCCGCGCATCCGGCCGCAGTAGTTGGCCGGCGGCAGAAAGGCCACGTCGCCGCTCAAGGCGCCCAGGTCGCCCACATGGTTGGCGATGCGCTCCAACTCAAGGCCGATGGTGCGGATGGTCTGGGCCCCCGCATCGGGCTGAATCCCGGCGAGGGCCTCCACGGCCTGGGCATGACACAGGCCGTGGCCCACCGCGGTGTCCCCGGCGATGCTCTCGGCAATCACCGGCAGCCGCTTGCCGGCGGCCTTTAGCAGCAGGTCCTCCACCCCCCGGTGCTGGTAGCCCAGTTGGATTTCCAGGTTGAGCACCCGCTCGCCGATGCAGTTGAACCGAAAATGGCCGGGCTCGATCACCCCGGCGTGCACCGGGCCAACCGCCACCTCGTGGATCTCATCGCCGGTCACCGCATAGTAGGGGTAGCGGCCGGGGATGTCGGCGTCGTAATCGTTGCCGAAAACGTCCGCCACGCCGCGACGGTTGGGGTGGTAGCGGACCATTTTGAGCCACGGGTGGCCCTCGGGCCGAATTCCATACTGCTCGGCGATTTCGCGCTCGAAGAGGTGAAAGGCCGGGCAGCGCGGGGTCAAGGCCGGGTAGGCCTCGGGTGCGTCGCAGACCGCGGCCAGCAGGCTTTCGTCGCGCAGCACGGCCATCAGGCGGACGCCGGCCCCATGGGGGAAGGCGAAAAACTGAACCACCTGGCCGCCGCCTGCAACAATCGCGGCTGCCTGGGCGGCGAAGTCTTCAAAGGACAGATGGGGGATGCTCCCCATGGCGACCGCTTGCCCGTGGCCGATGGTTTTGAATTGGCTGGTCATCAGAATCTCCCCCCGATAGCGCTGACCGCGTGCATGATCGTCTGGTAGAGGGTGTCCGGCATCCAGCAGCACAGCACCAGGGAGGTCGCCAGCAGCGCGTACTGGGGCCAGACGAGGCTGGCCGACTCCTTGATCCGGACGGGGGTGTCCCCGGGATCGAAGCAAATTTTGATCACGTTGTAGGCCAAACCGGCGAAGATCACGCACAGGCTCATCAGGAACAAGACCGCGCCCACGTGGTTGCCCGCCCGGAAGGCGGCGATGATGATCAGGAGCTCCCCGATGAAGATGCCGAAGGGCGGAAAGCCCGAGATGGCGGCGAACCCGCCGAAAAAGGCGATGAAGGTCCTGGGCATGCGGCCCGCCAGGTCTCCGGTGTGCTGGATCAGCCGGCTGCCGAAGCCCAGCAGGATGTTGCCGGAACTCAGAAAGAGGCTCGATTTGATCAGGCTGTGGTGGATCAGGCAGATCATCGCACCGTAGGCGCCCAGGCCGCCGATACCGGTGCCGAAGGCGATGATGCCCATGTTTTCGATGCTGGAATAGGCCAGCATGCGCTTGTACTCGGTCTGTTTGAGAATGAAGGTGGCCGCGGCCGTGATCGAGATCAGGCCGAAGACCATCAGGATCGGCCCCGAAAAGCCACCCAGGCCGGCAGCGTGCATGATTTTGTTGGTTTTGAAGATCCCCAGGTAGGCGCAGTTCAGCAGCACCCCGGAGAGCAGGGCCGAGGCCGGGCTGGGGGCCTCGCTGTGGGCATCCGGCAGCCAGGTGTGCATCGGCGCCAGACCCATTTTGGTGCCGTAGCCCACCAGGATGAAGACGAAGCCGGCCTTCAGCCAGAGGGGGTCCAAACTGCCGGCCACATCGGTCAGGGCCGAAAAGGAGATCGGCGCCTCCACCCCGCCCACGTCCATGGCCACGGTCACCAGCACCGATCCCAGCAGCGCCATGGCGATCCCCACCGAGCAAATGAGCACGTATTTCCAGGTGGCCTCCAGGGAGGCAGCGCTGCGGTGGGTGTAGATCAGGGGGGCGCTGGCCAGGGTGGTGGCCTCGATGGCGATCCACATCACCATGATGTGATCCGAGAGGGTAACCATGGTCATGGTGGCCAGAAAGAGCAGCATGGAGCCGCTGAAGATGTTTTCCGACTGGATCCCGGAGGCCTGCAGATAGGCGTTGGTGTATATGGAGATCAGGAAAAAGAGCAGCGAAATCACCAGCAGGGAGAGGAGCCCCTCCGGGGTCACCGCAAAATATTCGGGAAACATGGGGGCCAGGCCACCGGCCCAGACCATCACCGACAGGACCAGGTGAATGGCGCCGGTGAGCACCAGCAGGGGCCGCCCGATGCGGGCGGGCAGAAAAAACGCGGCGGCACCGGTTAAAAGCGGGACCAGAAAAACGATCTCAAGCATGAAATCTTCACCTATTCCTTTAAGGTTCGCAAACGAGCCGTGTCCACGTCATCGAAGGTCTGTTTGATGTTCTGCAGGATGACCGCCATGATCATCACGCCGGCCAGCACGTCCAGCAGAATGCCGAATTCCACGATATGGCGGGCGCGGATGGAGAACGTGGTGCCCACCAGGTAGATGCCGTTTTCCATCATGATGTAGCCCAGGACCATGGCGATGGCGTTGCGCCGGGCCATCAGCAGAAACATGCCGGCCCCCAGGAGGGAGATCGCCGTGGGCAGCAGCAAGGCGCTGACGCCGCTGGCGGGGGTATCGAAGCGGTGGCTGGCGACGGTGGCCGCGACCACCAGCAGCAGCCCGGCCAGGATGGAGGCATGGTAGCCGACGATGGGTTCCACCTCCCGTTGGATGGCGACTTTCTGGATGGCCAGATAGATGCACCCGGGAATGACGATGCCGCGGATGGTCATTGTCGCCAGGGTGAAGAAGATGCCGCCGGTGGCGATGTCCTGGCCGATGAAAAGCGGCACCACGGACACCACGATTCCCTGAAAGGCGAGCACCTTGATCAGGCCCGGCAGGCGGCTGGAGCCGAAGGAAAAGAGGATTGAGAGCAGCGCCAGCGCCAGTATGGTGTCCACCGTGTGAATCATCTCAAAAACTCCAGGGTGATGATGGTTGCGAAAAAGGCCAGTGCGAAAGAGGTCAGGACGAACTTCGGTACCCGGTCCATGCGGTGGCGCGCCATGACCGATTCGGTGATCCCCACGGCCACATAGACCAGCAGCAGGCCAAGGGAGAAGATCCCCAGGTTTAACAGCGGGTGGCCCGGCTGAAGGGGCAGGATCAGCCGGGCGACCATGGCGGCGTAGAAAAAGAGCTTGAGCAAGGCGCCCATTTCGATCAACGCGAAGTCCGGGCCGCTGTGATCCAGCACCATGACCTCGTGGATCATGGTCAACTCCAGGTGGGTGGCGGGGTCATCCACCGGCACCCGGGCATTTTCAGTCAGCAGGATGATGAAGAGGGCGATCACCACGAAAAGCAAAGGCGATCCGGCCGTCTGCCAGAAGCCGCGGGGGTTTTCGCCGGCGAAGTAGGCCCCGAGGTTCAGGTCGCCGCTGAGCCGGTAGAAGAGGATCAGGATCATGAACAGGCTGGCCTCGCAGATGATGGGGAAATAGGCCTCGCGTGCCGCGCCCATGCCCTCGAAGGGCGAGGCGGTGTCCATGGCGGCGGCGATGGTGAAAAAGCGCGCCAGCCCCAGCAGGTAGAGGACAAAAATCACATCGCCGTCGAAGGTCAGCACCGGCGGCTGACCGCCCATGGGCAGAAAGAGCAGCGCCGTGGCCGCCGCCGCCAGCGAAACGACGGGACCCAGCTTGAAAAGAAAAGTGGTGCTGGTGCTGTAGACCGACCCCTTTTTGCAGAGCTTGGCCAGGGTATAGTAGTGAATCAGCAGCGGGGAGCCTTTGCGGCCGCCGAAAAAGGCCTTCACCTTGAAAATCACGCCCGCAAAAAGCGGGGCCGTCAGCAGGGCTAATGCCCACAGCAGGAGGGAATCGATCATCGGTGCGTTCCGTCAGAGTTGGGGTGAACGATCTGCATGCGATCCGTGGGGCTCCCCGGCGCGTTTGCGGGGGGCGCCGATCTAGACGAAAAACAGCAAGACCACGATGGCCAACAGGATGTAGCCGATATAGAGGTGGATGTCGCCGTGCTGAATCCAGCGCAGCTTATCGAACAGCCAGGTCACCGGGGTGACCACCGCAGAGTTGAGGTGCAGTTCGACGATGTCATGGACGTGGCTGCGGTAATGGGTTCGGTCCGGGAAGAGCCCCGCCACCGCCGGGTGGTCCTCCTCCAGCGGGGCCGCCGGTTTGAAGAATTCCAGGATCGAGGCGGCATAGGAAGTCCCGGTGTACTGCATCCGGGCGGTGGGCTGGGTGAACCCGCAGCCCCAGGTGCCGCTGCACCCGATGGGCTTGCCCTCGTAGAGCAGGCGCCGCAGGGCCCAGACGATCAGCAGGGCCGCCAGCAGAATGGCTGCGGCCAGGGTGATGTTGGTGGACAGCCGGGCGACGGATTCCAGAGGAATGCGGCCGACCTCCAAACCCAGAGCCGCCGCCGCTTGCAGCGGCATGTAGAGAAAGGCCGCGGGATAGACGCCGATCACGGCGCAGGCGGCCGCCAGGACGATCATGGGCAGCAGCATGGCCGCCCCCCCCTTTTCATCCACAGCCTGCGCCGCCGGGCTGCGGGCTTCGCCCTGGAAGACGACCCCCACCACCTTGCTGAAGCAGGCCAGGGCCAGCCCGCCGATCACGGCCAGGCCGACAATCGCCAGCAGGCTCAGCGCCAGGACCGGTGTCTCGGCAGCGACGCCCTCGAAGCTGCCCAGATAGATCAAAAATTCTCCCACAAAGCCGTTAAAGGGCGGCAGGCCGCAGATGGCCAGGGCGCCCACGAGAAAGGTGGCCCCGGTCACGGGCATCTTTTTCAGCAGGCCGCCCAGGGCGTCGATGGTGCGGCTGCCGGTTTTGTGGAGCACCACGCCGGCGCCCATGAACAGCAGGGACTTGAAAGTCGCATGGTTGAGCACATGCAGCAGGCCGCCCGCAAACCCCAGGAGGGCCATGAGCGGGGTATCGGTGGCGACGCCGATCATGCCGATCCCGATGCCGATCAGGATGATGCCGATGTTCTCGACGCTGTGGTAGGCCAGCAGCCGCTTGAGGTCGTGCTGGCCCAGGGCGTAGACAACCCCCAGAACGCCGGAGACCACCCCGAAAACCAGCACCACCGTCCCCACGGCGGGGGTGTAGAGCTCCAGGATGCCGACCATGCGCAGGATGCCGTAAATGCCGGTTTTGATCATCACCCCGGACATGACCGCCGAGATATGCGAGGGCGCAGCCGGGTGGGCGTGGGGCAACCAGACGTGAAAGGGGAAGACGCCGGCCTTGGAGCCGAAGCCGATAAAGGCCAGCCCAAAGACCCACAATTTGGCCGTCTGGGAGAGGCCGGTGGCATCGAATTCGAAACCGCCGCTGCCGCCGTAGAGGACCCCGAAGGCGGCCACGATGAACATGGCGCCCACATGCGAAAAGACAAAGTAGAGATAGCCGGCCTTGCGGGTCTCCGGGCGCCGATGATCGTGGACCACCAGAAAAAAGGAGGCCAGGGACATGATTTCCCAGGCCAGCAGGAAGGTGATCATGTTGGCCGCGGCCACCACCAGGGCCATGGCGGCCGTCAGCAGGCTGAAAAAAAAGTAGCTGACGGCGGTGCCCAGGGCTTTGCGGGGGTCGCTCAGGTAGCTGAAGCTGTATACGGCGGAAAGGAGGCAGACGGCAAAGATGGCCAGCAGAAAAAAGGCGGACAGGCCGTCGATTCGAAAGGCCAGGGTGAGCGTGCTGAGGTAGTCAAAGGAGGCGCTGGCCGCCCCGCCACCCGCAAGGCGGGCAAAGGCGTCGCGCAGCCCAAAGCAGCAGCCGGCGCCGATGAACGTTGCCCCCAGGATTCGCATCAGGGTGAATTGTCTGAAAAACAGCAGCGGCAGCACGCCACCTGAGGCGATGATCAAAAGTGACAGGAAAAATAGGCGCATCGGCTTCCTTTTGCTTTTCCGTCCAGTCTATGGGTGGCTTTGGGGCCTGCGCGCGGCGGGCCAGCATCGGATAGTGGGGATGACCGGTTTCAAGGGCCGCTGGCGGTTGCCTGCGTCCGGGGCGGCTTCCCCCCCGCTGGGGAAAAGCCGCCCGGGCGCGTTGCCGGTGACCGGGTTCGGAGCCGCCGGGTCAGGGCAGAGTCGTCGGCATGCCCATCAGGGGCCAGAGAATAAAGACCGCAAAACCGGTCACCACCATCAGGATGAGACTCGCCGGGAGACCGTAGAGAAAAAACTCTCCGGTGGTGAACTGCTTGGAGTCGTAGGCGATGGCGTTGGGGGCGGCGCCCACCAGCAGCAGGAAGGGCATGCCGGCGGTGACCAGGGCGGCGAAGAGGATCACCTCCGGGGCGACCCCCAGGTAGGGCGCGATCACGAACGCCACCGGCAGCGAGATGGCGATGGCCGCGACATTCATGATGAAGTTGGTCATCACCATCACGAAGAAGGCGATGCTCATCACGAAAACGAACCAGTTGGCCTTCTGGAACATCACCAGCCAGTTGACTGCCAGCCACTTGGCGGCGCCGGTCTCCCAGAGGCAGAAGCCGATGCTCATGGCGCCGGAAAAGAGCAGGATGATGTTCCAGGGAATGTCCTCGAGGTCGTTGATGTCCAGGATGCCGGTGACAAAGAAGAGGATGGTGGAAGTCAGGATGATGGCGGTCTTGTCCACCGGCTCCAGCATCGGGATGAACGAGCGCAGGGACATGATCAGGATGCAGGAGAAAACGATCACCATCGCGATGATCTCTTTGCGGGTCAGGCCGCCCAGCTCGGCGTTGAGTTGGATGGCTTTGGCGCGCAGGCCGGGGATCACTTTCTTTTCGGGCTTGAGAAAGATCATGAAGAAACCCCAGAGCAGAAAGACCATCAGCCAGCCGATGGGGAACATGTAGTAGGAGAGCTGGAAAAAGGAGATGTTGGTGCCGACGATATCGGTGAAAAATCCCAGGGCCACGGCCCCGCGGGCGGCCCCCAGCAGCGTGATGATGCTGCCGGCGCCGGCCACGTAGGCCATGCCGATGAAAAGGCCCTTGCCGAACTTGGTTTTTTTGTCGCCCTCGCCGTAGAGGGCGTAGATCGCCATCAGCAGCGGGTAGATCGTCGCGGCCACCGCGGTGTGGGCCATGATGTGGGTCAGGGCGGCGGTCACCACGAAGCAGCCGAGGTAGATCATGCTGGTGCGCTCGCCGACGACGATGAGCATCTTGTAGGCCATCCGGCGGGTGAGACCGGTCTTGGTGAACACCAGGCCGATGACGATCGAGGCGAAGATGAACATGACCGAGGGGTCCATGAAGTCCTTGAAGGCCACTTTAGCCGGGCGGATCAGGAAAAGCGCCTGCAGGACGCCGATGGCCAGGCTGGTGATCCCGATCGGGACCACCTCGAAGACCCACCAGGTGCCGGCCAGCAGAAAGACCGCCAGGGCGCCCTTGGCCTCGCGCGAGAGCTCGAAGTGCTTGCCCATGGGGTCGATGGCATCCGGCCAGGGGGGCGAGTAATAGACGACCACGAACAGGATGATGCCCAGGAAAAGGAACATGAATTTGCGCCAGTTGATGGTCTTGGGGGTCTCGGCGGCGGCACTGTCCATTGCAACAACCTCCTTGATCAGTTGAAACGATCGGATCGGGGGCCCCGTTGCCGGGGCGTTCGCGGGCGTCAGCCCGATCTCGTCTTCAGACGAAGCACTCTTTCATGGTGTGAAAAATGGCGGCAAAGACGTCGGTCAGGCGCAGAATGCCGATGATGTCCTTGCCGCGGGTGACCAGCAGCGACTGATGATGGCCCAGCACCAGCTGGTGGATGGCCTCGTCCAGGGAGGAGCTTTCCTCGACGAACTCCCCTTCGGTCAGGGCGTGCATGAAATCCTTGACCTTGGCGGTGGCGGCGGTTTTGCAGATGTCCTTCAGCGGCCGGTCGAAGAGATTGTAGTGCGCCATCATCGATTTCATGAACTTGCGCGAAAACCCCAGACGCGCGAGGGTGTCGCCGGCCTGCATTTCCTGGTACTTGGGCTCCAGTGCGCGCAGCGCGTCCAGCTGGCCGATCTTGCCGACCACGGCCCCCTGGGCATCCAGCACCAGCACGGCGCGGTGGCGGTAGCGGGTCTGGTCGAACTCCGCCTGGGCCTTTTCAAGGGACAAGACCGCCTCGAAAAGGGTCGCGTCTTCGGAAACAGTGGCGTACTCGGACAGGGGAATCATGAGGTCTTTGATGGTGTATTCAGCGGATGGCATCGGGGCTCTCCTTGGTTGGAAATGGGGGGGTGCAGGACAAATGGGATGCGGGGCGCCGGCTAGGTCGCCTCGAAGAGGCTGCGGCAAGGGTGGAAGTCAGGATGGGAAGCGCTGGCTGCGTGGGGCTCAAGGGGCGTCATCCCCTTGGCAGCGCCGGCACGAAAAAGAGGCCAGGGCCCGCTTGGTTTGAAACCCCCGGCACCCTATGCCTGCAATGCGTTCCATCATCACCCTCTCCCTATTTATTAAAACAGCAAAAAGACCGCGTTCATTTTTTTTGTGTCAACGTATAATTGACCTTCAGGTAATGGCCGCCGCCGGGCGGCGGGTAAAATCAGCCGGTGAACGGGTACCATTAATGAAATGAAATTTCAAGCCGGAGAACTTCTGGCGGTTAAAAAAATCCGTGGAAGGGCCCATGCCATAGGAGGCACCCAGAGCGGCGGTTGCGGAGGAAAATCAGCAAAATTTTCGGGCGGGCACCCGGGCCGCTGTGGCAGCTTGTCCGGGCTTCGCCGGCGGCCCGATCGGTTTCAGACCACCATGATCTGCTCATCCAGGCGCGTGAGCTGTTCCACCCCCTCGGGGGTGACGAGGTGGGTGTTTTCGATGCCCACCACCCCCCGACCGGGAAAGACCAGCTTGGGCTCCAGGGCGAAGACCATTCCGGATTGCAGCGGCAGTTCCTGTCCCTGGGCCAGGAAGGGGAACTCGTCCAGCTCCAGGCCGATCCCGTGGCCCACGAAGCGGACGCGCCGCTCGTCGGCGCCCATGAAAAACGCCCCGTAGCCCTGGCGCGCGGCGCTCTCCCGGGCCACCTGGTAGAGGCGGCCCGAGGGGATCCCGGGGCGCGCGGCGGCGGTGACCTCAGTCTGCAGGACCAGCATCGCCGCGTGGGCCCGCTCCAGATCCGCCGGCAGGCGGCCCAGGGAAAAGATCCGGGTGTGATCGGCAAGGTAGCCGTTGAAAACGAAGACGTAATCCACCAGGATCGGCTCGTGGCGTTGGATGGGGCGCATGCCCGGGCCCTGGGCGACCGCCGGCCCGACCCCCGGGCCGCCGGTGGGTGAGGCCAGAAAGCTGGGGACGGCACCGGACGGGCCGGCCATCAGGTGGCCGTAAAACAGTTCGCTGCCCCACATCCGCATCCGGACGATGCCCTGATGGCCCAAGGCCCGGGCCCGGGCCTCCACCCGACCGGCCAGCTCGATTTCGCTCATTCCCTCGCGCAGGAGGTCGGGCACGGCGGCCGCCAACTGGTCGGCGAGGCGCGCCGCCTGGCGGATCATGCCGATTTCCCAATCGGACTTGACCGCCCGCAAGAGACGAATCTCGGTGGAGATGTCGCTCAGTCCGGCCCCCTGGAAAATTCGACCGTAGGAAAGATAAAGGTTGGCCGGCAGGACGTCCAGTTCCAGCCCCAGGTTTTGGGGCGCGGCCAGGCCGTTGGCCGTCAGGAGGCCGGGGATTTCCTTGGGGCTGCCGATGGCCGCGATTCGATCCAGCGGGGATTCGGACCGGGCGCGTGCCAGGTCCTTGCGGACCAGTAGCAGCGGCTCGCCCTGGAGCGGGACCCAGAGGTGGGACTTCTGGATGGTGCCGGCGAAGTAGAACAGGTCGGCGGTTTGCAGGATCAGGGCGGCGTCCAGCCCCTTGCGGGCCAGCTGCGCCTGAAGGGCGCCGATGCGCCGGGCGATTTCGGAACGGGGGACGGTCGGGGCTTGCATGGCGGCTCCTGTGGGGAAAACGGTTTTTGGCGCTGAGGGCGGCTTGGATGCCCCGGGGGCGGAGCGGCGCGCTCCCGGGTGACTATCCTTCAAAGCCCCTTTGGCTGTCAAGCCACCGGCTTGCAAAGACCGACGTTTCAGGCTAAGAAACCTCCTGGTGCCCATCGCCGGCGACCCCAAGGAGCGTGTAACCCATGGAGCGGCTGGACTATTTCATCAGACGGTTTTTGCTGGTGGTGCCGACCTTTATCGGCATCACCCTGCTGTGCTTCACCCTGATCCAGTTTGTTCCCGGCGGGCCCGTGGAGCAGATCCTGATGC
The DNA here is from genome assembly GCA_022340425.1 of Desulfobacteraceae bacterium. Lineage (NCBI taxonomy): Bacteria > Pseudomonadati > Thermodesulfobacteriota > Desulfobacteria > Desulfobacterales > Desulfobacteraceae > Desulfobacteraceae bacterium. The sequence goes on from JAJDNY010000054.1 coordinate 50,200, forward strand.
AGATGAAAGGTCTTGACGCCGGCGAGGCCGGCGGCGACGCCCAGCTGCGGGGGACGATATCCGAGCAGCAGCGCCGGGAGATCGAGGCCCATTTCGGCTTCGATCAGCCCATCTACCAGCGCTACTGGAAATGGCTGGTGACCGACCGCCTGGGCCTGGGCATGGAATCCTACAAATTCCCCAACCGCACCGCCTGGGAGCTGATCAGCGAGCGTTTCCGGGTGTCCCTGATTTTCGGCATCACTGGTTTTTTGCTTTCCTACCTGATCTGCATACCGCTGGGAATCGCCAAGGCCCTGCGGCATGACACGTTCTTCGACCTGACCTCCAGCGTCCTGGTCTTCGTAGGCTATGCCATTCCCGCTTTCGCCTTCGGGATGGTCCTCAAGATGCTCTTTGCCGGCACCGTCGACGGCCTCTGGGACATTTTTCCCGTGGCGGGCTTCCACTCCGAGAATTTCGCGCAACTCACCCCGGTGGGTAAACTGCGGGACATTTTCTTGCACATGTTTCTGCCGGTACTCTGTTACGTGATCGGCAATTTTGCGGTGCTGACGCTCCTGATGAAAAACGCCCTGATGGAGCAGATCGGCCGCGACTACGTCCGCACCGTGCTGGCCAAGGGCGGCAGCTTCCGGCGGGCCGTCTGGGGCCACGCCCTGCGCAACGCCATGATTCCCATTGCCACCGGCCTGGGATCGATCCTGACCGTGATGTTCGCCGGCTCGGTGATCATCGAGCAGGTTTTTGAAATTCCCGGGATGGGCCGTCTCAGCCTGGAGGCCATCGTGGGACGTGACTACCCCGTTTTTATGGGCATTCTCTCCTTGACGTCCCTCCTGGGGCTGCTGGGCAACATACTCTCCGATTTTTTCTACGTGCTCATCGATCCGCGGATCAATTTCCAGGAAAACTGAGCGGCCCATGATCGCCAAGAAAATCAAAAACCCGCTGGCCCGCAAGCGGTTGATGCGCTTCAAGGAGGTCAAACGGGCCCACATCGCTCTCTGGCTGCTGGCGCTGCTCTATGCCGTAAGCCTCTGCGCGGAGCTTCTCTGCAACAACGTGCCCCTCTACGTGCGCTTCGACGGGCGCTCCTTTTTCCCGATTTTCGCCTTTTACCCCGAGGATACCTTCACCGGCAACGGCCAGAAAACCCGGGCGGACTTCAAGCAGGTGGCCCGCCTGCCGGCCTTTCAGGAAAACCCCGGAAACTTCATGGTGTTTCCCCCGATTCCCTTCGGGCCCTTTGAAAGCGTGGACCCCGCCCAGCTGGCGATGGCCGAACGGGTCACCCTGGACCTGCGGCCGGAGCCCCTGATCGGGTCGGTGGACCTCGGGGCTGATCTCCGGATCGCTAAATCCCTGGGGTTCGCCCCGTTTGCGGACCTGTCGGCGGCGGACGAGGCGGTGGGACGGCCCTTCGACGTGTTCTTCGACCTGGACCCCGCCCTGCGCCGGGGGATCGCAGAGCGATTCGCCAACCGGCCGGCGCCGCGTTTGACGGTGCTCCTGCCGCGGCGCAGCGGCCCGGATTTAAGCCTCAGCTTGGCGCCCTTTGCGCCGCGGCCCCAGCCACCGCGGACCGTGCGGCTGGTCTTGCGCGAGGCCAAACCGGAAAACGCCCCCGTCCTTGCGCTGGACTTCGGCCCCCAAGCCGAGCCGCTGATGGGGTCCGACGTGGACGGGCTGCCGCCGCTCTGGGGCGCCATCGCCCCCGCCGACCGCCAGATGCTCAAAAGCCTTGTACTGCAGCGTTTCGGCGGCCCCCTGGAGGCCGTCCGGCTGGTGATCGACAACCGCGTCTACCAGGCGCGTTTCCTCAAGGAGGATGTCCGTTTTCCCTTCCCGCCGGTGGGGAAACACCTGATGGGGATCGACGGCGCCGGCCGCGACGTGCTGGCCCGGATCCTCTACGGTCTGCGCACCTCCCTGACCTTCGGGCTGCTGCTGGTGGTCTGCTCCATGGGCCTGGGGGTCGTCGCCGGCGCGCTCCAGGGCTACTACGGCGGTTTGACGGACATCACCGGCCAGCGGCTGATCGAGATCTGGAGCGCCCTGCCGTTTCTCTATATCATGATCCTGATGGGCTCGGTCTACGGCCGCAGCTTCGCCCTGCTGCTCTTCTGCTACGGGCTTTTCAACTGGATCGGGATCTCGTACTATATCCGGGCCGAATTCCTGCGGCTGCGCAAACAGCCTTTCGTGGAGGCCGCCAAATGCATGGGACTCTCCTCGCCCAAGATCATTTTCCGGCATATATTGCCCAATGCGATGGTACCCGTGATCACCTTCTTTCCCTTTTCACTGGTGGGCGCCATCGGGTCCCTGGCCGCCCTGGACTATCTCGGTTTCGGACTGCCGCCGCCGACCCCCAGCTGGGGGGAGCTGCTCTTTCAGGCCCAGCAGTACCGCTGGGCTTGGTGGCTGATCCTCTATCCTTCCCTGGCCCTCTTCGTGGTCATGCTGCTGGGGGTGTTCGTGGGGGAGGGGATCCGCAACGCCTATGAGCCCAGACGTTACACGCGGATCGAATAGAATCCGGGGCGCCGGCCCCAATGGGAGAGAAAGGCCCATGAGCGCTGCCATTCTCGAGGTCGACAACCTGACCGTGACCTTCGACACCGATGAGGGCGTTTTCAACGCCGTCGAAGGGGTTTCCTTTGCCGTCGGGGCCGGGGAGGTGGTGGGGCTGGTGGGCGAGTCCGGCTGCGGCAAGTCGGTGACGGCCCTGAGCATCCTGCGCCTGATCCCGTCGCCGCCGGGGCGGATCACCCAGGGCAGCGTGCGCTTCAAGGGCGTCGACCTCGCGCGCCTGAGCGCCGCCGAACTGCGCCGGGTGCGGGGCGCCAGCATCGGCATGATCTTTCAGGAGCCGTCGGCGGCCCTTTCGCCGCTTCACCGGGTGGGGCGCCAGCTGGTGGAGGCCCTGCGCCTGCACCGCGACATCCCCCGCCAGGCGGCCTGGGAGACGGCCGGCCAGTGGCTAGAGAAGATCCGCATCCCGGATGCGGCCGAACGGCTGCATGCCTACCCCTTTCAGCTCTCCGGCGGCATGCAGCAACGGGTCATGATCGCCATGGCCCTGATGCTTGAGCCGGAGCTGATCATCGCCGACGAGCCCACCACCGCCCTGGACGTCACCATCCAGGCCCAGGTGTTCGCCCTGATCCGGGAGATGCGGCAGGCCAGCACCGCCATTTTGCTGATCACCCACGACATGGGGGTCGTCTGGGAGATGTGCGACCGGGTGCTGGTGATGTACGCCGCCCGGATCGTCGAAGCGGGCAGCCGCGAAGAGATCTTCGGGAAACCGGCCCATCCCTACTCCCGGGGGCTGCTGTGCTCGATCCCGCGGCTGACCGACAAGCCCGACCGGCTGGCGGCCATCGGCGGTATGGTGCCCTCGCCGCTGCGCTACCCGCCCGGCTGCCGCTTCAATGACCGCTGCCCCTACGTTTTTGACCGCTGCCGACGTGAAGCCCCCGGCCTGCTGGAAGTCGCGGGCGGGCATCAGGCGGCCTGTTTCCTGGCCAGAAAACTGGTCCGGACACCCCTTTAACCCAGGCGCTGGGACGGCATGCCAACCCCAATCGCAAAACCCCCGACGAACCTTGAAAACGGCGCGCGGCCGCTGTTGGAACTGCTGGATCTGAAGACCTGGTTTCCCGTGCGGCGCGGGGTTTTCGCCAAAACCATCGGTCATGTGCGCGCCGTGGACGGGGTGACGCTGACCATCGCCCGTGCTGAAACCCTGGGCCTGGTGGGCGAATCGGGCTGCGGCAAGACCACCCTGGGGCGCACGATTCTGGGGCTCGACCCCCCCCACAGCGGCCGCCTGCGCTTCGACGGGCGCGACATCGGCCGGCTGTCGCGGGCGGCAAAGCGGCAGCTCCGGCAGCGGATGCAGATCATCTTTCAGGACCCGCTCTCCTCGCTCAATCCGCGGATGAACATCCTGGATATCGTAACCGAGGGGCTGCGCGAATTCAGTCTGATCTCCGACACCCGCGAGGCGCATGCCGTGCGGCTACTCAGGGAGGTCGGGCTCGACGCCGATGCCCTCTACCGCTACCCGCACGAGTTTTCCGGCGGCCAGCGGCAGCGGATCAACGTGGCCCGGGCGATTTCGCTGCGGCCCGATTTTATCGTCTGCGACGAGGCGGTAAGCGCCCTGGATGTGTCGGTTCAGGCCCAGGTGATCAATTTGATGATCGATCTGCGGGAAAAATACGGCCTGGCCTACCTCTTCATTTCCCACGACCTCAGCGTCGTCAGCAATATCGCCGGGCGCGTGGCGGTGATGTACCTGGGCCGGGTGGTGGAGGAGGGCCCCACCGACAGCATCATCCGCGACCCCCTGCACCCTTACACCCGCGCCCTGATCGGGGCGGTTCCGGTGCCCGGCGTGCAGCGCGCAAAAGCTCCGCCGCTGACCGGCGAGACCCCCTCACCGCTGGCCCCGCCGCCCGGATGCCGCTTTCACCCGCGCTGTCAGGAGGCGATGGACGTCTGCCGGCGGGTGGACCCGGGCCGCACACGCTGGGCCGGCCGCCGGGTCTGGTGCCACCTTTACGGAGAGGGCGAGACCCTTTCCTCCTGACCCGCCGGCGGGGAGCCGCCGGCCGCAGGAGGTTTCGCAAAAAAAAGCGGAAGTGCGCCCCACTCGGAGCGGACTTCCGCTTCTGATTTCAGAACGCCGACAGCGCGGCGACCGGGTTCAGTGGTCGGCGGCAGCGGTTTCAGCCTGGGGTTCCGCGGCGGCTTCTTCAGCGGCCGCGGCGGGTTCATTTTCCGGTTTCGCCTCTGCCCCTGTTTCCACTTCTGCAGCCGTTTCCGCCTCCGCCTCTGCCTCTGTTTCCACTTCTGCAGCCGTTTCCGCCTCCGCCTCTGCCTCTGTTTCCGCTTCTGCAGCCGTCTCCACCGTCACCGCCGGCGGCGCCAAGGGGATCATCTGCGGCGGCTGGCTTTTGACCGCCTCCAGGCGCCGCTGCACCAGGGCGGCCTGGGCGTCGTCGAGCTTCAGACGGGCGGCCTTCTCGAGATCCGCGACGGCCGCCGCGAGGTCCTCCGGTGTGCCCCGGCTGGCGGCCACCTCGGCCCGGTAGAGCAGGGTCATCAGCTCGATGGTGGTCAGGCGCGAGGCCACCTGGCTTTTGAGATCATCGGTTACCGCATATTCGCCGGCTTTTTCAAGCTCGGCCTGGATGGCCTCATAATCGGGCACGCCGCCGGCGGCCAGCAGGTCGTCGGCGCGGTCCATGTAGTATTGGCTGGCCAGGGGGAAAACCTCTTTCTTCGTGTAGAGGTCTTTGAGCGGTTCGGGGGGCGCGACCCCGGGCAGGGTCAGGATGGGGCCTTCCCCGAGGGGTGCAAAGTGTCCCTGCCAGATTTCCAGCACCCCGTCCTGGGTTTGGAGATAGTACTTGCCGCTGTTGACGACGCTGGTTGCGATGATCATCAGCAATACGAGCACAAACCCTGCAACGGCGGCTTTAACGGCTGTTCCCATAGGGTCGGACCCTTTCGTTTGGGCGGTGGTGTCATAGCTTACGGCAACCTTGGGTTCCTTCTCGGCGGCGGCCTTGCGGGCGGCGGCCTTTTCGGCAGCGGCCTTCTCCGCGGCGGCTTTTTCGGCAGCGGCCTTTTCAGCAGCGGCCTTCTCCGCGGCGGCTTTTTCGGCAGCGGCCTTTTCAGCAGCGGCCTTCTCCGCGGCGGCCTTCTCCGCGGCGGCTTTTTCGGCAGCGGCCTTTTCAGCGGCGGCCTTC
>JAJDNY010000055.1 GCA_022340425.1 Desulfobacteraceae bacterium
CAAGGCCGTGGCCTATGCGCTGTTCAACCTCGAGCCTCGCGGCCAGATTTTTATCGTGCCGGGATGCCCGGTCTACGAGGGCATGATCATCTGCGAGCACAACCGTGAAAACGACATCAACGTCAACCCCTGCAAGGAGAAGAAGCTGACCAACATGCGGGCCGCGGGAAAAGACGACAACGTGATTCTCTCACCGGTCAAAGCGATGACCCTGGAGCGCGCGATTCACTTTATCCGCCGCGACGAGTTGGTGGAGGTGACCCCCCAGAGCATCCGGCTGCGCAAGGCCGTTTTGACGGCCCAGCAGCGCTACCAGCAGCGGGGGGTCCAGCTCAAAAAGGAAAACGGCCTCTGAGCTCCTGGGGGGTCAGCGGCGACGGCCCTTGGGGCCGGCCGCTAAACCGGAAATGGATTGAAATGAAACATCCCATGAGTAAATCATTCCGCGTCTTGATGACGCCGCTCATCCTGGCGGCCGCTATGCTGGCGTCCGCTGCGGCCGCTGCCGTCGACGGCCAGGACGTGGCGACGGTCTTGCGCGATGTGCTGGGGCGCTCGGAAGACAGCCGCAGCCTGTGGGTCGGCTGCGAGCGCATCCATGCCGGCGGCGATCTGGTCCGGTTTTACCGTGAGCGCGGCTTTACCCCGGTCTGGGTCCATTCCGGCGCGCCCAGCCCGCAGGCGCGGGAGTTCGCGCGGGTTCTGGCCGATGCCGGCCGCCACGGCCTGACCCCGGCCGACTATCACTACAGCTGCATCCGCGAATGGCTGGCCTATTTTCGGCGCGGCGGCGGCGACCAGGATCCGGTCAGCGACCGGGCGCTGGCCGGCTTTGACATCGTGATGACCGACGCCTTTATCACCTTTGCCTTCCACCTGGCGGGCGGCAAGGTGGACCCCGAGACCATCTACCCCCAGTGGGTGGCCCGCAAACACTCGCTAGAAGTGATCGAGGTGCTCGCCGCGCTGGACAGCCACGGCAGCGTCGATCAGCTGCTGGCGGCGCTGATGCCTGCGCACCCCGATTACCAGCGGCAGGTGGCCGCGGCCGAAGATCTGCGCCGCATTGTGGATGCCGGCGGCTGGCCCAGCTTGAACCCCGGAAAAACCTTGCAGCGCGACGATTCCGGTCCCGAAGTTTTAAGGCTGCGCGAGCGGCTGGCGATCAGCGGCGATCTCAGGGACCGCGGCCAGCGGGAGGTCGAGTTTGACGCCGTTCTGGCCGGGGCCGTCGCCCGCTTTCAGCGCCGCCACGGGCTGGAGCCGGACGGGGTGGTCGGGCGGGCCACCCTGCGGGCGCTGAACGTCAGCGCCGATCAGCGTCTGCGGCAGCTGCTGCTCAACCTGGAGCGCTGGCGCTGGATCCCCCATGACCTTGGCCGGCGTTACATCCTGGTCAATGCCGCCGATTTTTCGCTGGTGGCGGTCGAGGACGGCGCGCTGCGGCTGGCGATGCGGGTGATCGTGGGCGAAGCCTACCAGAGGACCCCGGTTTTCAGTCGGGAAATGCGCTACTTGGAGATCAACCCGTACTGGAACGTGCCCGACTCGATTGCCGTGGCCGAGTATCTGCCCAAGATCCGTCGGGATCCCGCCTACGTGGCCGCCAACCACTTCCAGCTGCTGGCCGACTGGCGTTCCGACAGCGCCGTCATCGATCCCTTCGGGGTTGACTGGGACGCGGTCTCAGCCGATCGCTTCCCCGGCCGGCTGCGTCAGCTGCCCGGTCCGTGGAACGCCCTCGGGCGCATCAAATTCATGTTTCCCAATCCCTTCAATGTCTACCTGCACGACACCCCCGGGCGCGGCCTTTTCAACCGCCGGCAGCGGGCCCTCAGCCACGGCTGCATCCGGTTGGAAAAGCCCCTGGAGCTTGCGTCCTTCGTGCTGGAGGGGACGCCGGGGTGGGACCTCCCCGCCATCCGGGCGGCGGTCGACGGCGGACTGCGGCAAACGGTGCGCCCGCTGAAAGGCTGCACGGTGCACTTGCTCTACTGGACCGCGTGGGTGGATGCGGACGGAACGGTGAATTTCCGGGAGGACGTCTATGAACGCGACGGGGTGTTGTGGGCGGCGCTGAACCGTGAGCCCCTGGAACAGCTGGGCATCCCCCTGCGGCTGCCCGGTGCGGCCGAGGACTGGGCGCAGGTGGCCGAGTTGCCTACCAGGAGCGAACCGGCCCCACATCGACGTGAATAAAATCGTCGTAGCGGCCGACCCCGCCGGCCTTCAGCCGCTGGGCGGCCTGGTGGATGCTGGTCAGGGGAACGCCCTCCAGGCGAATATCGGCGGCCATGCCCAAGAGGTGGTAGCTCTTCTTGGCCACCTGGCTGCTCTTTTGGCGCAACAGGCGGTTGTAGTCTTCGGAGCGGAACCCCGAGACGAGCTCAAAGCGGCGGCTCTGGGCGCCCAGGCTTTGGCGCAGGCGGTCCAGGAGCAGGTATAGGTCCGGGTCGATGGGGTGCACCTGATTGGTGTGGTGGCAGCGAAAGAAGTGATTCAAGCGCCTGAGGGCTTTGGGTTCGAAGGCGCCGCGGCGGTCGAGGTATCGGATTTTGAGGGCTTCCTCGGTGTGGAGGTTGTAGAGCGCTAGGCGCCCCGAGCAGGATTGCGGCGGCAGGGCCGCGCGGGCCGTCAGGGCCGCAAGGGGTGCCACACTGGTCGCCATCGCGCCGGCGATCAGCATTTTCAGGGCTTTGCGGCGCGTGAGGCCGCCGGGACCGGGTCCAGGTCCTTGATGGACGCAATTCTCCTTGTCTGAATGCATAGGCAAGCTCGCTAACCGGGGATCTTCGGGGTTGGGGGATTTTAAGGACAGGCTGTATTTCATTTCGCTTTAAAAATCAACTGCCGATTTTTTCCGGCGGGGCTTTGCAGCGCCTCTGTTGCTTACCCCCTGCTATCGTCCGGTTTTCACCCGGGCTTGAGGGCTTGGCTTAAAAAACCGTGGCGCCGGCCGCCTCCCGTCGATCCCGCGCCGCCCCGCCGGCGGGGGCGACACCTGCCGCAGTACCCCGGAGAATGTTATGCCGCTTTACGATCTCAACGAGTTTCTGAGGCTCTCGTCGGGCCTCAACTACAACCTCAGCGCCGCCAGCTTGAACCGCTACAACATCCTGACCTTCATCATCCGCGGCCAAAAGCTGGATCCGGACGAAAAGGCGGACCGCGATTACAAGGCCATCGTCATGGAGGCCCTGAGCTATCTGTTCGCGGCCTTCGGTCAGAAACGGCGGCGGCTGGGCCCCATGGCGGTCCTGCACCCCCTGCGGGCGACGGCCCTCTTTGCGCGCTCGGAAAACACCCTGAACCCCGTCGGGCTTCTGACGGCGCTCTTTCACGACATCTTAGAGGACGTGCAGTCGACCGATTTTGCCGGGCCCCGCTGGCGCCACCTGGAAGCCCAACTCTACGCTCTCCTGGAGCGCCTGCCGCCGGCGGCGGAGGAGACCCTGATCCGGCGCCTGGTGCATCTCACCCGCCGCAGCGACGAATCCTATTTTCACTACATCGGGCGCCTGCTGGAAAATTCCCGGGGCGACCTGGAAACGGTCCGCGTGAAACTCGCCGACCGGCTGGACAATACCCTGGATATGCACATCGTGATGCAGGACCCGCTGGAGGGCATCGATTTCTTCGAAACCCTCTTTCAGCTTCTTTTCGTCAACAATTTCGGCGGCTACCGGCCCGACCAGGCCCACAACCCGCCGCTGGCGCTAAACGGCGCCAAACGGCTCTACCAGCTTTTCAAGAACGCTGTGCTGCTGTCGCTGATCCGTCAAAACGGCGTGGTCCGGGACGACCCGGTGGCCGAGAACATCTTCGACGCCCTCTGTGCCGCCAGTCTGAAAGAAGCCCAGCGCAATTTCATGCACGTGGTCGGCTACCATTTCACCGATCTTCGCCAGCAGCGCGCGCTGCTCCTGGAGGTCATGCACTACTGCCAGGGCGGCGGCAGCGAGCGGGTCACCCTGCCCGACGAGCACCATATTCTGGACGGCCTGTTTTCGACCTACTTCGGTCTGGAGGTCAAGCCGCTCCGCGACCAGCGGCTGGACGAACTCTACCGCAACAAGCCGCTGATGATCTCGGCGGCCATCGCCTTTATCGTGGTTTTTCTGAGCTTTTTGAACGACCAGCGCTATTTCGTCAAGGGCGTCAGCAGCGAGGGGATCAGGCCCTTTTAGGGCCGTCGCGCATGGCCTGCTCTAAATCGGCGATAATGTCCTGGGGGGCCTCGAGCCCCACCGACAGCCGGATGAGGCCGTCGGAAATCCCGGCGGCCTGACGCTCCGCCGGCGAGTAGGTGGCGTGGGTCATGGATGCCGGATGCTGGATCAGGGTCTCGCAATCCCCCAGGCTCACCGCCAGGGTGCACAGGCGCAGGCGGTCCATCACCCGCTTGCCCGCCGCCAGGCCGCCCGTGATTTCAAAGGCGACCATGCCGCCGAAGGCCCGCATCTGGCGCTTGGCGATGGTGTGTCCCGGGTGGGAGGCGAGACCCGGGTAGAAGACCCGGGCGACCTTTGGGTGGCCGGCCAGCCAGCGGGCGATGGTCAGGGCGCTTTCGCTGTGGCGGTGCATGCGCAGGGCCAGGGTCTTGATCCCGCGCAGCACCAGCCAGGCGTTGAAGGGACTCAGGCAGGGGCCGAAGAGATGAGTGTAATCCTCCCGGATGCGCGCGGTCAAGGTGCGGCTGCCGGCGACGACGCCGCCGATGATGTCGCCGTGGCCGCCGAGGTACTTGGTTGCCGAGTGCACCACGGCCTCGGCCCCCAGCGCCAGCGGCCGCTGCAGCAGCGGGCTGGCAAAGGTGTTGTCGACGATCAGGGGAATGCCGTGGCGCCGGGCGATGCCGGCCCAGAGGGAAATGTCGACGATGTCCAGGGTAGGGTTGGCCGGGCTCTCGATGAAGAGCAGGCGGGTCTGGGAATCGATGGCCGCCGCGATGGCCGCCGGATCCTCGAAGCGCGCCGCCGGCAGGAAGCGCGTCGTGATCCCCCAGCGCTTCAGCCGGCTGTTGAAGAGCGCAAAAGTACCCCCGTAGAGGGTCGCGGCGGCCACGAGGTTTTCACCGGGCGCAAGCAGGCTCATGACCACGGCCGCGATGGCGGCCATGCCGGAGGCGGTGGCGACGGCGTCTTCGGCGCCTTCCAGGCGCGCCACTTTCTCCTGCAGCAGGTCGACGGTGGGATTGCCCATGCGGGAGTAAATATAGCCCTCCGCGGAGCCGTCGAAAAGGCCGGCGCCGTGGTCCACGTCCCGGAAGCGAAAAGTCGAGGTCATGTGGATCGGGGGGACCAGGTCGAGGGTGGGCAGGGGGGGCGTGCTGCTGCCGTGGACGGCTTCGGTTTCGGGCGACTGCGGTGGGTGCATTCAGACCTCCGTTCCTGATGGCGGCGCTTTTGCTTTTCAGACCGTCATCGTGCCTGTGGTGTTGATCAAACCAGCGACTGCCTATGGATGAAGAACCGATAAGTCAAAAACCAGACGGTTTCGAAAAAAGTTCAATTTACGGCGCGCAAATCTCAGCGGCGTGCGGCGTACACATTTACGCCGCAGCGACTTCGAGATGCAGCGCAACGCAGAAATTGGGTTTTTTGCGGAACCGACCTATAGATAGGGCTTTATGGGTCAGAAGGCAAACACCAAAACGCCGACAGGGCAGGGTGCGGCCGGTGCCGCACTGATCGCCGCCCTGGGGCTGACCCGCGTCTACAGCCTGGGGGCCACCCCGGTGGTAGGGGTCGACGGTATCGACCTCCAGATCGGCGCCGGGGAGCTGGTACTCCTCAAGGGGCGCAGCGGGTCCGGCAAAAGCACCCTGATCTCCCTTCTGGCCGGTCTGGACCGCCCCAGCGGCGGAGAGCTCAAGGTGGCCGGTCACGACCTCAACCGGGCGACCGCCGCGCAGTTGACCCGCTTCCGGCGGGAGATCGTGGGGGTGGTCTTTCAATCCTTCAACCTGCTGCCCACCCTGACCGTTCTGGAAAATGTCAGCCTGCCGGCGCTTCTGGCCGGCCGGTCGTTTACGGCTACCCGCAGGCGGGCCGAGGAGCTGCTGGTCTGGCTGGGCATGCGCGGCCGTCTGGACCATCTGCCGTCCCAGATTTCCGGGGGCGAGATGCAGCGAACGGCCATCGCCCGGGCGGTGGTCAACGACCCGGCGATTGTCCTGGCCGACGAACCCACCGGCAATCTCGACAGCCGCAGCGGCCAGGCGGTGCTGGAGCTGCTGGTGGATCTCAACCGCCGCTGGGGGCGCACCGTCATCATGGCGACCCACAGCACCATCGCCGACCCGGCCGCCACTCGGCAGATTCACCTCCAGGACGGCCGTATTCTCGACCCGGCCTCATGATCCGTCTTTTCTGCCACCTATTGCATGTCTTCAGCCTACGCCATCTCTTGCGCCACCGGGCGCGCACCCTGGCGGTGGTGGCCGGGGTGGCCCTGGGGGCGACGGTTTTCACCAGTGTGCGGCTCTCCATCAACGCCGCCGTAGGGGCTTTCGACCGCAGCATGACCCTCATCGCCGGGGCCGCCGACCTGACCCTCGCTGCGCCCGGCGGGCGCGTGCCGGAAACCCTCCTGCCCGCGCTTTTGCGGGACCCGGCGGTGGCGGCGGCGTCGCCGTTTTTGAGCGCCTATGTCGCCCCGGCGGACCCCGCCAGGGCGTCCTTTCTGCTGATCGGGATCGACCCGATCCTGGACCGCAGCTTTCGTGCCTGGGAGGCCGGTGGGGCCGAGGATGCCCCGGCCGAGCTGTGGGCCGATCTGATCGCCGTTCCCGGAAGCCTGCTGCTGGCCGAGCGGCTGGCGCGCGAGTTGGGGGTGAGCGCCGGGGACGCGCTTTCCCTTGCCAACACCCGCACTACGGCCCCTTTTCGGGTTCTGGGCCGGATGACCCTGCGGGGCCTCGCCCTGGTGGAGGGCGGGCGGGTGGCCGTCACCGACATCGCCACCTTCCAGGAGTTTGCCGGGGTTTTCGGCGCGGTGGACCGGATCGACGTGCGGTTCAAGCCGGGCCGCCAGGGGCTCTCGCTGGACCTGCCGCCCGGGGTGCGGGCCCTCGCGCCAAGCCAGGCCCGGCAAAGCGGCCAGGCGATGATCCGCGCCTACCGTCTGAACCTCTCGGTCTTGAGCTTCGTCTCCCTCTTCGTGGGCATGTTTCTGGTCTACAGCCTGGTGGCGTTGAATGCCGCCGCGCGCCGCCCCGAGCTGGCGACCCTGCGGGCTCTGGGCGCCGCCCCGCGATTGATATTTCTCCTTTTCCTGGCCGAAGGCGCGCTTTTCGGCGTCGCCGGCTGGCTGCTGGCGCTGCCGGCCGGCGCCCTGATGCTGGGCCATCTGCTGCCGGGCATCGCCGGGACGATTTCGACCCTTTTCGTGCGGGTGCAGGTGGACGGCCTGCAGCTGGCCTTCTGGGAGCTGGCGCTCTCCTTTCTGATGACCGTGGGGGTGGCGGTTCTGGCCGCCTGGCAGCCCGCCTGGGAGGCCATGCGCGTCGCCCCGGGTGAAACCCTGCGCACGGGCCGCGAGGCCGGCAACCGTCGGGGCGCCGCGGCCCGACGTCTGATGGGGGCGGGCGCGGCGGCCATCGCGCTGGTCTGGCCCCTTTCACGGGTTCCCGCAGTGGAGGGCTTTCCGCTGTTCGGCTACGCGGCGACCTTTCTGCTCTTTGTGGGGTTTTCGCTTTTCTCCCCGTGGGGGCTTCAGCGACTGGGTGCGCTGGCGGCGCCCTTGCTGCGGCGTCTGGGCGGCCAGCCCGGCTACCTGGCGGCGCGCTATCTGCGGGATACCGGTACCCGCACGGCGATCTCGGTGGGCGCCCTGATCACGGCGGTCGCGCTCTTCACGGCGCTGGTGGTGATGGTCAACAGTTTTCGCACCACCGTCGAGCTGTGGGTGCACCAGACCGTCAGCGGGGACCTCTTCACAGCCGCCCGGATGGCCGAGATCAACGACTATCGCGACCCGCTGCCGTTGGCGACCACCCGCTGCCTGCAAAACCTGGCGGTGCCGGCCGACCGGGTGGGGTTCCGGCGCATTTTTCTCGAGCACCGCTCGGTGCCCTACCAGTTCGAGGCCATCGATTTCGCCCCTTTCCTGGCCAAGGGCGGGTTTTTTTGGCTGCAGGGGGACCCGGTTCAGGGGCGGCGCGATCTGCTCGCCGGCCGGGGCGTCGTGATCTCCGAGGTCCTCGCCAACCGCAGCGCCACCCGGGTGGGCGACCCCTTCGAGGTCCACATCGGCCCCGCTTTTCTGACGGTGCCGGTGGTGGGGGTAATCCGCGACTACCGCACCCGGGGCGGGGTGGCATTCTACTCGCTGCCCCATTTTTTCGAGCGTTTCGGCGACCACCGCCTGTCGGGCATCCGCTTTTTCCTGCACGTACCCGGGGCGGATGGCGAGGCACAGGTTCGCCGGCTGCAGGCGGACATCCTGCGGGAATGCGGGGACGCCCTTGACACCATCAGCGGCCGTGAGCTGCGCGGGGCGATTCTCGAGATCTTCGACGAAACTTTCGGCGTCACCACCCTGCTGCTGCTGATCGCGCTGGTCGTGGCGGCCTTGGGAATCGCCACCACGCTCACCCTGCTGGTGCTGGAGCGCTCCCGGCAGCTCAACACCCTGCTGGCCGTCGGGGGCAGCCCGGGCCAGATTCGGGCCATGATTTTCTGGGAAGCGGCGCTGATGGTGCTGATGGGGGAGGCGGCCGGCCTGCTCTGCGGGTTCTACCTCTCCTATCTGCTGGTATTCGTCATCAATCGCCAGTCCTTTGGCTGGACCTTTTTCTACCACGTGGACTGGGCTGTGCTGACCCTTTCGATGCCGCTGATCTTCCTGGCGGCGCTGGCGGCGGCGCTGCCGGCCGCACGCCTGGTCCTGCGGCAGTCTCCGGCCGCCCTGCTGCGGGAGTCGTAGCATGAAAACGGCGTCGTGGTGCAGACTGGTGGTGGCGGCGGCGGGTGTGCTCTGGCTGGGGCTTGTGGGCGGGGCGGGGGGGTTGCGCGCCGATTCCGGGGCCTATCCCGCCATCAGCGGGCCCTGCGATCTCGCGTTCCCGCGGGACCACGGCCCGCACCCGGCCCACCGCACGGAGTGGTGGTACTACACCGGCAACCTGGAGAGCGACAGCGGCCGCCGCTTCGGCTATCAGCTGACCTTCTTCCGTTCGCGGCTGCGGCCCGCGGACTCCGGCGGAAGCGTCGCGACGGCGTCGGCCTGGCGCACCCCGCACCTTTTCCTGGCCCATGCCGCTGTGTCGGATCCCGCCAGCGGGCGGTTCTGGTACGCCGATCGCCTCTCGCGCGCCGCCCTGGGCATGGCCGGCGCCAGCCGGGCGGGGGGCAGGGTGCGGTTGGTGCTGGGGGACTGGTCGGCCGAGCTCCAGCCCCGGGCCCATCGCCTCAAGGCGGCCAGCGATGATTTCCGCCTGGACCTGACCCTGGTGCCGGCCAAGGCGCCCGTCGCCCACGGCGATCGGGGATACAGCCCCAAGGGGCCCGCCCCCGAGCAGGCCAGCTGCTACTACTCGTTCACCCGGCTTGAGACCAGTGGCCGGCTGGAGGTCGGCGGCGAGCGCTGGCAAGTCAGCGGTCTGAGCTGGATGGACCATGAATTCAGCTCCGCTCCCCTGGCCGGCGGGCTGGTGGGTTGGGACTGGTTCAGCCTGCAGCTCTCAGACGGCAGCGAGCTGATGCTCTATCTCCTGCGCCAGGCCGAGGGCGGCTTCAGCCCCTCATCCGGCGGGACATTCGTGGCGCCGGATGGCAGCTCCCGGCGGCTTTATGCGGCCGATGTGGTTGTCACCGCCCTTGCCACCTGGAAGAGCCCGGCCAGCGGGGCGCTTTATCCGGCCCGCTGGCGGGTGCAGGTGGCGCCTCTGGCCCTCGATCTGACGGTCACCCCCACCATGGCCGCCCAGGAGCTCCAAACCCCCGAAACCACGCGCGTGACCTACTGGGAAGGCAGCGTCGACGCCGTCGGCCGGATCGGACGGAAGCCTGCGCAGGGCCGAGGGTTCGTTGAGCTGACGGGCTACGCCCGGCCCTTCGACGCCCCTCTTTGACGCTGCCGGCCGGCGGCCTTTAAACCGAAACTCGGCCCACCAGCCCCTTGACCGCCTGCAGGTAAGCCTCCAGGCCGCGCAGAAAAATATCGTTGTGGTTGGCGGCCGGGATGGGCAGGAGGGTTTTG
Organism: Desulfobacteraceae bacterium; assembly: GCA_022340425.1. Taxonomy (NCBI): domain Bacteria; kingdom Pseudomonadati; phylum Thermodesulfobacteriota; class Desulfobacteria; order Desulfobacterales; family Desulfobacteraceae; species Desulfobacteraceae bacterium. Next base: position 10,204 of record JAJDNY010000055.1, read on the forward strand.
TCGGCCGCCGGCGAGGCCTCGAAGAGTGCCCGGGCGTCGCCGAAGGGGATGATGTGGTCACGCTCGGCGTGGATGATCAGGGTGGGGCGCCGGACGGCGCGCATCATGTCGATGTTGTCGAAGACCCTCAGGTTTTGGGCGCCGATTCGGGCGGTGTCGACCCCCAGGAGACGCAGCAGCGGCTCGGCGTAGGCAAACCCGCTTTCGACGATCAGGCCGGCGATGGCATCGCCGTGGCGGGCGGCCAGTGCCAGCGCCGAAGCGCTGCCCAGGGAGCGCCCCATGGCCAGCAGGGGGCCGGTCCAGCCCTGGCCCTCCAAATAATCCCGGACGAAGGCCAAAACCGCCTGGGCATCCGCCATCATGGAGCTGACCGTCGGGCGGCCGCCTGAGCGACCGTAGCCGCGGTAATCCACCGCCAGAAAATTGATCCCCAGCCGGGCGTAAAGGGGGCCCAGATCGTCGTAGTCGGCCACGATTTCGCCGTTGCCGTGGAAGAAGAGCAGGGTCGCGGCGGCTGCGCCGGCGGGGTGCAGACGGGCGCCGAGGGAAACTTCGGGGGCCACCGGGACCGTCAGGTCGAGACTGCCCGTCGGTGGGGTCGCGCCGGGGGGCTCGGGACGCGGGTGAAAGAGGTGTTGTAGAATTTCGGGGCGGTCCAGGGGGTCGTAATTGACGGATGCGGAATGGGGCATTGTAAACCTCCGGGGGGTAGTGGCGTGAGGAAGGTGTTCATTCCAGAGACACCCAGCGGTGGGAGATGTGGCCGTTCTCCAGGAGCACCAGGGCGAGCGAGGCGGGCTGACCGCCGCGGGGCAGGGCGGCCGAGCCGGGGTTGAGCAAGAGGACGCCGGCGCGGTTCTCGGCCGCCGGCCGATGGGTGTGGCCGCTGATCACCAGGCGAATGTCGGCCGCGGCCGGGTCCAGGTCGAGGCTCATCAGGTCGTGGAGCAAATAGACCTGCAGGCCGCCCAGGGTCACGATTTCAGCCGACGGCAGGTCCGCCGCCCAGCGGCCGCGGTCCATGTTGCCGCGCACGGCCACCAGCGGCGCCAGACCCTGAAGGGCCTGGAAGACCGCCGGGGTGTCGATGTCGCCGGCGTGCAGGATCACATCCACCCGCCCCAGGGCGCCGACCGCCGCCGGCGACAGATGGCCGTGGGTGTCGGAAATCACGCCCAATAGAAGGCGGCGGCGGTTTTTGAGGGCGGCGAGCATGGGGTTACCTCCGTGACCGGGTGCTGTTGCGGCGGCGACCGGCCCGTTGACCGTTTTTTCCGGTCCCTGGGGCCTCAGCGCTCCCGGCGATGCAGAACGGTTTCCAGACGCGCCAGGGCCAGGGAGCAGGTCAGCGTCAGCAACAGGTAGAGTAGGGTGACCGTGATCCAGACTTCGAAGGTCATGAAGGTCGCCGACATGAGCTCCATGCCCTGAAATGTGAGCTCCTGGATGGAGATCACCGAGACGATGGCCGAGTCCTTGATGGTGGAGATGAACTGGCCCCCCAGGGGCGGCAGGATGCGCCGCATGGCCTGGGGCAGGATGACGTGGCGCATGAGCTGCCAGCGCCCCATGCCCAGAGCACGGCCGGCTTCCCACTGGCCGCGCTCGATGGACTGGATCCCAGCGCGGACGATTTCGGTGATATAGGCCCCCTCGAAGATCGCCAGGGTGATCAGGGCCGAGAGAAACGGGGCGATCAGATCGGGCGGCGCCAGGAGGAAGGCCAGCAGCGCCTGGGTGGCCGGAGAGCTGCCGCGCACGAAATCCTCCACCCCGAGGATCGGCATGATCTGGTCGCTGACGAAATAGTAGAAGATGAAAATCAGGACCAGGGGCGGCAGGTTGCGGCAGATTTCAACATAGCTGCGACCCATCAGGCGGTAGAAGAGGCTGTGGCTGACCCGGCAGAGCCCCATCAGCAGGCCGATCAGGCTGGCCAGGAGGGTACCCCAGATGCTGAGCCGCACGGTGTTGAAAAAGCCCTGCATCAGCAGGTTGGGCACCCAGCGGGCGGCCTCCGGATCGTAGCGAAAAAGAAACTGGGGCAGAACGCCCCAGTTCCAGTTGTAGTGCAGACCCACCTTGACGCGGTAGGACAGGTAAAGACCGGCGGCCGCCAGCATAAGGAACACCACCAGATCCAGCGGCGTGATTTTGCGCTTGAAGATGACCAACGGCACGTCCTGTCAGCGGGCGGCGATAGGTGTTTTCATCGAGGCCTTTATTTTAAAAGCGTCTCCCAGTCCTTGGTTTCGAACCAGTAGTGCTTGCGTTCCTTGAGCCAGCCTTCAGCGGTCACCAGACGGATCCAGTTGTCGAAGAAATTCAGGGTGTCGTGATCGCCCTTGCGCACGGCGAAGCCGATGGGCTCTTTGGTGAAGTTCTCGGCCAGCGGCATGAAGAGCGTGTCGGGGTGCTCCACGGCGTAAAAGGCCGGGGTCGGGGCGTTGCCCACGGCCGCGTGGACCCGGCCGTTGAGCAGCTCCTGATAGACCTGGGCCTCGGAGTCGAACTGGCGCAGTTCGGCCTGGGGCATGAACTTCTGGGCGGCCATGACCGAGGTGGCGCCGAGCTTGGCCGCCAGGATGACCTCCGGGCGGTTAAAGTCCTCCAGGCTGCTGAAACCTTTGGCCTTCTCCTTGTGCGCGACCATCGACATGCCGGTGTAGTCGTAGGGAATGGTGAAGTTGACTTTGAGGTTGCGCATGGGCAGAATGCCCATGCCGCCGATGATCACGTCGAACTTGCCGGTGATCAGGGCCGGGATGATGCCGGACCATTTGGTGGGCACGAACTCGACCTTGACGCCCATATCCTTCGCCAGGCGGGTGGCCACGTCGATTTCAAAGCCGACCAGCTGGCCGGTCTTGTCTTTCATCGCCCAGGGGACGAAGGTGTCCATGCCCACCCTGAGCGAACCGCGCTTGAGCACCGCTTCGATGGTGCTTTCGCTGGAGAGCTTTTGTTGCAGTTCACCCGCCGAAGCCGCCGTGGCGGCGCCTAATAGGACTGCGGCGGCGGCCAGCAGAACGGTGGCGCGCATTACCCGTGTTTTCATCGTTGCCTCCTTCCGTGATCGTTGATGTGTCAAGTGAACCATCCGCCGGCCGGACCGGGCAATGGTGCTCAGGTCCTGATTTGCAGACGGGCCTCCATAAAGTTGACCACCGCGGACAGGGCGATGGTGATGATCAGATAGACCGCCGCCACCACAAACCAGACCTCGAAAACCATGAACGTCTCGGAAATGATGGCCTGACCCTGCATGGTGAGGTCGTAGATGGCGATGGTGCTCACCAGGGCGGAGTCCTTGACCAGCGAAATCGCCTGGCTGGTAAGGGGCGGCAGGACCCGGCGCAGCGCCTGGGGCAGGATGACCAGCCGGTAGCAGTAGAGGGTTTTGAGGCCCAGGCTGCGGGCGGCTTCCCACTGGCCGCGCTGGATGGAGACGATTCCGGCTCGCAGAATTTCAGATGCGTAGGCCCCTTCAAAGAGGCTGAGTGCCAGTACGGCCGAGGTGAAGCGGCCGAGCCCCACAATGGGCGCAAGCACGAAATAGATGAAGAAAAGCTGCACCAAAAGCGGGGTGTTGCGCACGATTTCCAGGTAGGTGCGGGCCACGAAGCGGGCCATCAGGGAATCGGAAAGGCGGAAAAAGGCCGTCAGCAGCCCGATTCCAAAGGCCAGCACGAGGCTCACGGCGGTGATCTGAAGCGTGACCAAAAGGCCCGTGATCAGCGGGCCGGCGATCAGGCGACCCTCCTGCAGGACGAAGAAATAGCGGGGAATCTGATACCATTGCCAGTTGTAGCCCAGCTGCTGCGATCCACGGGCGATCAACCAGACGAGGACCGCGACCACCGCCAGAAACTTGAGGCTGTCGCTGAGGGTTTGACGGGTCGGTTTGAAACCGGCCCTGGTTCCTGTGTTATCGGCCACCGGCATTGTCTCGGGTCTCAGAGCGTCATCTTGAAACCCCCCGTTGAAGGGTCGCAGCCAAGGCCGCCAGGGGGTATTAGGCCCTATTCGGGGGTGGGCCGTTGGGCGTGGCAACCTCTTTAGGGCGCGTCCGGGAAACCGCGAAATATCATAGGCCGCCCGCATCGAAGCCGCCGGAACCCACTGTGGCCGGGGGGTTGCTCCCGCCGACCGTTAGCGGCCAAAAAACTAACATCTCCCTCCGGTCTTGTAAAGGGGTGCCGGCACGCCGGCACCAGCACCGCTGCGCGGTGGCGCCCGGCCCTTTTCCCGGGCGACTCTTTACAACTTCAAAAACCGGTGCTTATTATATTAAAAATGAATCAACGGCCCGAGCCGGACACGCCCCGCCGGGAACCGGGCCAAAGCTTCTGCAGCCGGGGCGACGGCGGGGGGCAGGACGCACCAACCGCTGCTTTTCCCGCCGGATCTTGCCGGACTTCGGGCAGCGACCTTCCGAGGAGGGGACATGAGTGCCAGCAATCCTGAGATGGAGGAGGGGGTGGCCACCGAAAGCCGTGAAGAGGTGACCGAGCCACCTTTGTACAAAGTCCTCCTGCACAATGATAACTACACCACGATGGAATTTGTGGTGGAAATCCTGATGCTGATCTTCAACAAGCCTCCCGAGGAAGCCGCCCGCATCATGCTCAACGTGCACCACAACGGCATCGGCGTCTGCGGCGTCTACACTTTCGAGGTGGCCGAAACCAAGGTGGACGCCGTTCACAGCATTGCCCGCGAAAAAGGATTTCCGCTCAAGTGCAGCATGGAGAAAGAATGATGATCAGCAAAGAACTGAGTGCCACATTGGGATTTGCCGTACGCGACGCCAAAAAGCGGCGCCACGAACACGTCTGCCTTGAGCACGTGCTGTTTGCGATACTGCACGACTCCGAGGGCATCGACATCATCGAGAACTGCGGCGGCAACGTCGAAACCCTGAAGACCGAGCTGGAGACGTTTTTCAGGGAGCGCATGGAGCCCGTCGCCGAGGGCACCGAGTACGTCCTGCAGCAGACCATCGGCTTTCAGCGGGTGATCCAGCGGGCGGTCAACCACGCCCGGTCCGCCGAGAAGCCGGAAGTCGTGGTGGGGGACATCCTGGCCTCGATCTTTCAGGAGAAGGACTCCCACGCCGCATTTTTCTTGCAGTCCCAGGGGATTTCGCGCTTGGATGTGCTCGAGTACATCTCCCACAGCCTGACCAAGCCGGCCTTCGATGACGGCCCGCCGCGCTCGTTGAAGCAGGAGCCTGGGGAGCAGAAGAAAAAAACCGACCCGCTGGAGGCTTTTACCGTCGATCTGGTGCAGCGGGCCGCCGAGGGTAAAATCGATCCCCTGATCGGCCGTGAGCTGGAGCTCGAGCGCACGCTGCAGGTGCTCTGCCGCCGGCGCAAGAACAACCCGGTCTTTGTGGGCGACCCCGGCGTGGGCAAGACCGCCATGGCCGAGGGGCTGGCCACCCGGATCTTCGAGGGCCGCGTCCCCGAACTGCTCAAAGATGTCCGCATCTACTCTCTGGACCTGGGCGGGATGCTGGCCGGCACCAAGTTCCGCGGGGATTTCGAGCAGCGCCTGAAAGGGGTCCTGGCCGCCCTGCAGAAGGAAAAGGACGCCATCCTCTTCATCGACGAGATTCACACCATCGTCGGCGCCGGGGCCACCAGCAGCGGCTCCATGGACGCTTCCAACATTCTCAAGCCGGCCCTTTCAACCGGGGAGCTGCGCTGCATTGGCTCCACCACCTACGAGGAGTACAAAAACCACTTCGAGAAGGACCGCGCCCTGTCGCGGCGCTTTGAAAAAATCGAGATCGCCGAACCCTCGGTGCCCGAAACCGTCCAGATCCTGCGCGGGTTGAAGTCGGTTTACGAGGAGCACCACGGGTTCGTTTACACCGATGCCGCCATCAAGGCCGCCGCCGAGCTTTCGGCCAAGCACATCAACGACCGCTACCTGCCCGACAAGGCCATCGACGTGATCGACGAGGCCGGCGCCTTCATCCGCTTGAGCGGCAGCCCCAACCGCCGCAAGATCCACACCGCCGACATCGAAAAAATCGTCGCCAAGATGGCGCGGATCCCCACCCGCAGCATCTCGGCTTCCGACAAGGGCAAGCTGGAGAACCTGGAGGCGCGGATCCAGGGGGTGGTCTTCGGCCAGGACGATGCCATCCGCTCCCTGGTGACGGCCATCAAACGCTCACGGGCCGGGCTGCGCACCCCGGGCAAACCGGTGGGCTCCTTCCTGTTCACCGGCCCCACCGGTGTGGGCAAGACGGAGGTCGCGCGCCAGGTGGCCGCCAAGCTGGGGGTGCACTTCATGCGCTTCGACATGAGCGAGTACATGGAAAAGCACACGGTGGCGCGCCTGATCGGCGCCCCCCCGGGTTATATCGGCTTTGACCAGGGCGGCCTGCTGACCGACGGTATCCGCAAACACCCTTACAGCGTCCTGTTGCTGGACGAAATCGAAAAGGCCCACCCGGACCTGTTCAACATCCTGCTGCAGGTCCTGGACTACGCCACCCTGACCGACAACAACGGCAAGAAGGCCGACTTCCGCAACGTGATCGTCATCATGACCTCCAATGCCGGCGCCCGCGAGATGAGCGCGCGCACCATCGGCTTCGGTGAGGACAAAAAGGACACCGCCAACAAGGGGCACAAGGCCATCGAACGCTATTTCAGCCCCGAGTTCCGCAACCGTCTGGACGGCATCATCAACTTCAACGCCCTGACGGTGGCGGTGATGGAGCGCATCGTGGACAAGTTCATCGACGAGGTCAACGGCCAGCTGCTGACCCGCAAGGTGGCCCTGACCCTCTCGGATGAGGCGCGCACCTGGCTGGCCAAGAAGGGCTACGATCCGATCTACGGGGCCCGACCTTTGGCGCGCTTGATCCAGACCGAAATCAAGGACGCCCTGGCCGACGAGATCCTCTTCGGGCGCCTGGCCAAAGGCGGCGGGGTTCTCGTGGAGATCGAAAAAGACCACCCGAGCTTCGTCTTCTCCTGAAACGGGCCGGTTTATCGCGGATTCCGATTTGCAACGACGCAGGCCACCTCCCCCCAAGGGTCGGTGGCCTGGGTTGTTTGGAGCGCCCCATGCCGGTCTTCCTGCTCTCGCAAAAGCTGATCTTTCCCCCGCCGCGGCTGGCACGACGGGACGGGCTGCTGGCCATCGGCGGCGACCTTCGCCCGGAGCGGCTGCTGTTGGCCTACCGGATGGGGATATTTCCGTGGTTTACGGCCGGCGAGCCGATTCTGTGGTGGTCGCCCGACCCGCGCCTGGTGCTTTACCCCGGGGAGCTCCGGCTGTCGCGTTCGTTGCGGCGCAGCATCAGGCGCGGGGTTTACCGGGTCACCGCCGACCGGGCCTTTGAGCGCGTCATCCGCGAGTGCGCCGTGGTGCGCCTGGAAAGGGGCGAGCCCACCTGGATCGTGGAGGAGATGGCCACCGCTTACTGCCGCCTGCACCAGGACGGTTACGGCCATTCCATCGAGGTCTGGCAAAAGCGGCGGCTGGTGGGCGGTCTTTACGGGGTCTCCCTGGGGGGCTGCTTTTTCGGTGAATCGATGTTTTCCCGGGCGCGTGACGCCTCCAAAGTCGGCCTGGTGGCCCTGGTCGACTTTATCCGCAAGCATCGGTTCACGATCATCGACTGCCAGGTGACCACCGCCCACCTGCTGTCGCTGGGGGCCCGCGAGGTACCCCGCGACCGTTTTTTAAGCGACCTGCAAAAGGCCCTGGCCGCCCCGACCCTGCGGGGTCCCTGGCGCCTGGAGGCCCCGCAGGGCGGCGCTTTCTGACCGCACCGAAAGGAGGAACACCCCGCCATGACCAGCGACTGTCTTTTTTGCAGGATCACCCGGGGGCAAACGGACACCGAATTTCTCCTGGAAAACGAGACCCTCGCCGTCTTCCGCGACATCCATCCCCACGCCCCGGTGCACCTGCTGATCGTGCCCAAAAAACACATCCGCAGCATCAACGACCTGACCCCCGGGGACGGGCGGATCGTGGCCGACTTGATCCTGGCGGGCCGCGAGATGGCCCGGCGGACGGGGATCGCGGAGTCGGGCTACAAGCTCTTTTTCAATGTGGAGTCCGGCGGCGGCCAAGTGATATTTCATCTGCACCTGCACCTGGTGGGGGGCTGGCGTTAGGGTCGCGGCAATAAATTATTCCAAAATATGGCACCGGATTTTGGTTCGTCACCAAGGCACATTCGTTGGTGCATATCGGGATATGTTCCGGCGGATGTAACGCCGGTGAGGGACCAAAAGACAAGCAAGATGTGGAATTATTTCTTGCCGAGGCCCTTAGGTGCAGCGGCCGGATAACGGTTGATGAAGTGGTAAAAAGTAAATAACCAGACAGTTTTGTAAAAAGGCCAAGTTACGGCGCGCAAATCTCAGCGGCGTGAGGCGTACTTATGTACGCCGCAGCGACTTCGAGATGCGGCGCAACGCAGAAATTGACATTTTTAGGGAACTGTCACGGTTGAAAAGCCGGCCCCGCTTCCCTTATAGTGGGGCGGCAACCGGCCGCCAACCCCCACACGAGGGTGTGCATGTACACGACCTACTTCGGTCTCAAGGAAAAACCTTTCAAGCTGGTGCCCAACCCGGCTTATCTCTTTCTGAGCCGCAGCCACGAGGAGGCCCTGGCGCATCTCGCTTACGCCCTGGCCGAGGGGGACGGCTTTCTGCTGATCACCGGCGAGGTGGGGACCGGCAAGACCACCCTCTGCCGGGCTTTCCTGGAGCGCCTGGAGCCTTCGGTGGAGGCCGCCCTGATCTTCAACCCGCGCCTGGATGCGGTGCAGCTGCTCAAGGCGGTTAACGACGAGTTTGAAATCGACGCCTCGGCCGACACCGTCAAGGGTCTGGTGGATGTCTTCAACGCCTTTCTGCTGAGCATGTGGGCCGCGGGCCGCAAGGTGGTGGTGTTGATCGACGAGGCCCAGAACCTCAACCGCGAGGTCCTCGAACAGCTGCGGCTGCTGTCCAATCTGGAGAGCACCCACAGCAAGCTGCTGCAGATCATTCTGGTGGGCCAGCCGGAGCTGGAAACCCTGCTGGCGACCCACGGCCTGCGCCAGCTGCGCCAGCGGATCAGCCTGGCCTGCCGGCTGAGGCCGCTTGGCCTGGAGGAGACGCGGCGATACATCGCCCACCGCCTGAGCCTGGCCGGCGGAAGTATCGCGGAGCTTTTCTCGCCGATCGCCATCAGGATGATTCACCGTTTTTCAGGCGGCGTCCCGCGGCTGATCAACATGGCCTGCGACCGGGCGCTGCTGACGGCCTTCGGGTCCGATCGGCCCCGGGTTTCTGGGCTTGTCGCCTGGCGGGCGCTGGGCGAGATACGCTTTGAACCCGGTGGGCGGCGGCCCCTGGGCGGGTGGGCGCGGCGCCTGACGGCGGGGCTGGCGGGTGCACTCCTGCTGACCGGCCTGGTGGTGGGGGGCGCCTATCTGGGCGGCTGGCAGCAAAGCGGCGGCAGTCCGCCCCAGGCAGCACCGCCGGTGCCTGAACCACGTCGCGTGGCGGTGGCCAAGCCGCCGCAGCAGCAGCCTCCGCCGCCGCAGCTGGACCGCCAGGCGCTTGCCGCGCGCCTCCAGGTGCTGGATCCCACCGGCAGCCGGCGGGATGCGCTGGCGGCGACCCTGGCACGCTGGGGCGGGCCGGTTGAGA
>JAJDNY010000056.1 GCA_022340425.1 Desulfobacteraceae bacterium
CCTCGTGGTTTTCCAGGCGCGGGTCGGTGGTGGCGTCGCGGAAGACAAAATGCCCCTCCTTGCTCAATCCCTGGATCAGTTTGCGGGCGCTCATGGGGTTGGCGTGCAGGTAGTTGTCCGAGAGGCCATGCTGGGCCACCGGCACAAAGAGATCTTCGTCTTTTTCAGTCAAAAAGAGACAGGCCGCTTTGCCGTCCATGGTTTGAACGGCGTTTTGGACGATCATGTCCAACAGCTCGTCCTTTTTCAGGGAGGATGCGAAAGCGCTGCTGACATTGCAAAAGGTTCGAAAATAATCGGTTTTTGGGGTCATGGTCTGCTCTCCTCACACCGCCTGTTGATCCAATCCGGTTTCGGTTTGACAGCCTCTTACACTTTTTTTGTCTTTACAGCCGCCGCGGCCTTGCGTTTACCCCCGGATGCGGCTGCCGTGCGGGCGGTGGACCGGGCCGCGACGCGCCTCGGCCGGCCTGCAAGCTGGTCGCGGGCCTTGAGCCACTCGATGATTTTTGGTGAAAAGGCGCGCTGGCACTTCGAACTCACATAGATGCCGATGTGCCCGGTATCCAAGCAGATATCCTCGGTGTCCTTGCTGCCCACCCGTTGGCTGAGCAGCTCGCAGGCCGCAGGAGGCACCAGGTGGTCGAACTTGCCGTAGAAGTTCAGCAGCGGCATGGTGATCTTTTTAAGCTCCACCCGCTGGCCGCCGACCTCCATCTGGCTGTTGATCAAGAGATTCTTCTGGTAGCAATCCTTGACGAACTGGCGGAAGGTTTCGCCGGTGATGTCCGGGCTGTCGAAAATCCATTTCTCCATTCGAATGAAATTTTCGACGAAGTCCCGGTTGTCCATGTTCTCGAAAAACCCCACGTACTTGTCGATCATCAGGCGGGCCGGGTTTAGCAGCAGAAAGGCGAAGTTCATCAGGTCCGCCGGAATATTGCCGAAGGAATCCACCATGCGGTCCACGTCGATGGCTTTCATCCAGATGTGCAGCAGCCCCTGGTCGGTGTCGAAGTTGGTGGGCGTGACGGTGGTCACCAGATTTTTGACCTTCTGCGGGTGAAGGGCCGAATAGATCACGCTGAAGGTCCCGCCCATGCAGATGCCCATCAGGTGCAGCTGGGAGATCTGGTGCCGGTCGAGGATGAAATCGACGATGTTGTTCATGTAGCCGTTGACATGGTCGTCGATGGTCAGGAATTTGTCCATTTGGGTGGGATAGCCCCAGTCGATCATGTACACCTCGACCCCACCCTCGAGAAAGTTCTGAACCACGCTGCGGCCCGGCTGCAGGTCCAGCATGGTTTCCCGGTTGATCTGGGCGTAGACCACCAAGAGCGGGTGGTTGAGCTGCGCACCGCCGGCCGGCGAATAATGCTTCAGCCTGACGCGGTCCTCCTCATAGACAATACGGTAAGGGGTTGGACCCAGCTCGGTGTTCAATGCGCCGAGCATGACATCCGCGGCTTTCTGGGCCCGCTTGCCGACCTTTTCGGCATCTTGGGCAAGCTTGGTGATTATCAGGTCGACGGGAATTCCTGGCTGAGCCATCGCTGCACCTCTTTCTGGTTGGTTGCCGCCATTCGACCGGGTGGGGGGTACCGCCGCCTATTTGGCGGCTTTTTGCTCGAGGGTTCGGATTTTTTTCTTCAGCTCGTAGATTTCCTTGTAGAGCGCGTCCATATCGCGGTTGGTGGGAACCGGCAGGCTTTTGAGCACATCCTGCAGCAGGTCGTCCCGGGTGGCCTGGTAATCCTCGAAGGCGTCCAACACCCGTGACAGCGTCTGGGCATATTCGGACGTTTTGAAAAGCGTCATATAATGCCCCTCGAGGATTTTGACCCACATATTGTAGTAGTCTTTAGGATTTTCCGGCAGCGCCCCTTTTTCGGCGAGTTCGGCCACCTTCTCTTGCAGGACCTTGACGGACTGCTCCATGGGGAGGTAGAGAATGTTGACAAACTCGGCCATACCGTTTTGCAGCAGCACGAACTTGTCCAGTGTGCGGTGCGCTTTTTCCTGGTAGAAGCGGGTCAGCCCCAGTTGCGGGACCTGAAGAAATTGCTGGAACTCCTCCTTGTAGATTTCGGCCCAGGCCTTGAAGGTCTCCTGGTCAAGCCCCTCGAAATGGTAAGCCTCAACCGACTCCCCCATCCGGCCGGCTTTCTCGATCATCTGCCGCTGAAGGGTGAAGGTGCTGTTCCAGGCGCCTTCCAGCAGCCTCATGAGGATGTCGGGCATGACGCCGATGCCCTTCAAGAGGGCGTCGGCGCTGCCGCTCTCGCCCATGCTGGCCGAGAGCGCCGTCAGCGATTTGAGGTAAGACGACCAGGAGGCCTTGCCGCGGGTGAGCGGGCCTTCCGGCTGGCCCTCCCCGGGCGCCAGCGTCTCGGTCCACTGCTTCATCACCGGCCCCCAGAAATCGGTGGCCATCTTCATCCACGCGGAAAGCATCGATTCCGGTCCGGCGACCGCTTCTGTCCTGTCGTTCATGGCTCACCTCGCTGACGCGATCCGGGTTGGGCAGTCAACCGCCAGAGCATCCTGGGTGCGGGTCGTCTGGGCTGCGCTTGGGGTGGCTGCAAACAGCGCCGGCACTGGCAGCGCTGAAAATCCTGGGTGATCAAGGGAAAACGAGTCGGGAATACTGGTGAGAGACTATTTTAGAGCCCGCAGGCCGATTTGTCCACCCCTTTTTGCGCTCGGCCTCGCCGGCCGGGGAAACCAGGGATGCGCCAAAGGCCGGCACAACCTACTGGGCCACCTTCGTCTGGCGATATTGGATGTAGGCGTTGCGCAGGGCGTTGTATGGTTCGACGGCCGCCTCCTTGAGCGACTCGTAGTCGCCGATCCGCAAGGAGGTGTCGTTGACGGTATCGTAGGCCTTAATCCCGACGGACAGGGCGGTGGGGTCCACGTAAGTCACCGGGTTGAGAAAGAGGTCCCCCACGAACCCGACCGAGTCCCTGAGGGTCGAGGGTCCCAGAATCGGCCAGACGATGTAAAACCCGTTGCCAACCCCGTAATGGGCCAGGGTTTGCCCGAGGTCCTCATCGTGCGGCAGCATGTTGAGCCGGTCACGGGCCGGGTCGCCAAAGCCCAGAATGCCCACGAAGGTGTTGGTCAAAAAGCGTTCGGTTTCCGTTCCGGCAGCGCCCATCTTCCCCTGGGCCAGGCAGTTGACCAGGCGGATCGGGTAGATCAGGTTGTGGAAGAAGTTCTTGACCCCGGTGCGCACCGGGGTGGGCGTGACGGCCTTGTACCCTTGGGCGACGGGCTTGAGCAGCCAGAAGTAGAATTTGTCGTTGAAGTGATACATGAGGCGGTTCCAGGGCGCCAGGGGGTCGGCGACACGACGGATATCCTGCTCCTCCTCCTCATCCAGGAAGTCGAGATCATCATCTAGATATTCATCCCCGATCTCCTCGGGTGCGGCCTCTTCGGCTTGCGCAGCCCCGGCCGGGCCGCAGCCCCAGGGCACCGGGCCGGCCCCCAAAAACATCAGCAGGCTCAGCATCACGGCGGTTTTTGTGAATCCGGAGTCCATTGCGCGCTTCTTCTCTCGTACCCAGGCGGGAGGACCGCTCAGGAGGCAACCTCGGCGAGCTCCTCTTTTTGTTCCTGGAGTTTGTCCTTGAGTTTCTGGATCAACTGCTCGGGGGTTTCCTTGGCTAGGATCTCCCGAAACTGGGTCCGGTAATTCTGCACCAGGCTGACCCCTTCGATATTGACATCATAGACCAACCAGCGGCCGCCTTCCTGCAGCATGCGATAGTCCACCGGGGTTTCAACCTCCTCCCGGCGAACCTTGGTCTTGACCATCGCCTTGTCCCCCGCCAGCATCTCCTCACCCAAAAACTCCACCGCCAGCCCCGTATAGGTCCCCTTGATCTGTTCGAGGTAGCTGTGGGCGGTCAATTCGGAGAAAAGCTCGGTGAATTCCTTGCGCTGGCGGGGGGTGAAGGCGCGCCAGTTCAAGGCCAGGGACCGTTTGGCCATTTCGGTAAAGTCGAAGATGCCGCGGGTCACATCCCAGATGCGATCCCGCTGAAGCTGGCGCTGTTCCGGCGGGTCATATTGCGGGTCTTGCAGGATCTGCAGCACCGTGTTGACCGGCCCCTTGAGAGCCTCCATGGGCCCGGCGGAGACCTCCTGCGCACCGGCCACGGCGGCCAGCACCATGACGGCCAGGATTCCCGTGAGTGTCAGTTTCATTTGGATGATTGCCCTTTCCCGGGTACCGGTTGCGCCGGCTTTGACCAAAAGACGGCCACCGCGCGCGCCACCGGGTTTAGACCTTGCCAAAGGCGTATTTGCTGATCAACTCCTCGATATCGAGGGCCGATTCGGTTTCGATGATCGTGTCCCCCGCTTTCAGGACCGTATCGGAGCCGCCGGGGGAAAGTTTAATGTACTTGTCGCCGATCAGGCCGGAGGTTTTGACCGAAGCGATCACGTCATCGGTCAACACCACACCGTGTTCGATTTTAAGCTTCACCAGGGCCACCTGGCGCTCGTGGTCCAGGCTGATGAGGTCCACCTTGCCCACCGGCACCCCGGCGATCTCGACCTGGGCGCCTTTCTTGAGCCCCGAAACCGACTGAAAGCGGGCGTTGAGCACGTAGTAATTGTCCGCCAGCAGCTCCAGTTTGCCCAGTTTGACCGTGAGATAGCCGACGCTCAGAATTCCGATCAGAACGAAGATTCCCACCGCCGTTTCGACGGACGCTTTCATTTTCCATCCTCCACAAGCTGATGCACCGGTAAAAATCCCGAATCAGACGGTTTCGCAAAAGGCGCCAGATGGCGGAGCGCACATCTTTCGACGTGGGGCCCCGTCAAAGACAGCCTGCAGCGATTTCCCGTGGCAGCCCAGCGCAGGGATTGGCCTTTGACGAAACCGCGCAGGCTAACAGATCCGGAATTCAAAAATGGTATCGGGTGTTGTTTCCGCTCTCTCCAGGACATCTTCGATGCGATTGTCCTGCATGGCCTCCGCAAATCCGGCCCTGACGACAAAACAGATTTTCTCAAGACTCGGGGATGGGCTGATTTCGGTGCGCGTGATCTCTTGGGTAAGTTTTGAGCACACCATGTGGGCCTGATCCCGGGTGGTGTCCGGCAGCAGCATCAGAATCTTGTCCATCCCGTAGCGCGAGCAGGTATCGGTGATGCGCAGGTGTTTCTGAAGTCCCCGGGCAAAATCCTTCAATATCGCCTGGCCGGCTTCGTGGCCCAATTTTTCGTTGATCTCCGGAAGATTTTCAAAGACCAGCAGGACCAGCGAAAAGGCGCTCTGGTGCCGTTTGAGCCGGGCGATTTCCTGGCTGAATCGCCTCTCACCCTGGCGTCGGTGCGACAAACCGGTTAATTCGTCGCGTCGGCTTTCCATGCCGCGGATGAAAGACTGGATGTCGGAATCCTTGACGTTCTGGATTTCCTCCGGCGAGCCTTCAAACAGGATCCGCCCCTTGTCGATCATGGCGATGTGCTGGGAGATGTAAAAAACATCCGGGATTTCATGGCTGACCACCACACCGGTGAAGCGGTAGCGCTTCTGATAATCCGAAATCAGGCTGTGCACGGCGTTCTTGCGAATGGGATCCAGGCCGGTGGTGGGTTCGTCAAAGAGCACGATTTCCGGATCGGTGACCAGGGCGCGGGCCAGGGCCACCCGTTTTTTCATGCCCCCGGAAAGCACCGCGGGATTCTTGTCCTCGATATGATGCAGGTCCAACTGGCGCATCTTGTC
The DNA here is from genome assembly GCA_022340425.1 of Desulfobacteraceae bacterium. NCBI lineage: Bacteria > Pseudomonadati > Thermodesulfobacteriota > Desulfobacteria > Desulfobacterales > Desulfobacteraceae > Desulfobacteraceae bacterium. The sequence continues at coordinate 5,756 of JAJDNY010000056.1, forward strand.
GCGCACGCGCCGCTGAATCTCGGCCTTGGGCAGCGTGGTGCGCTCCATCAGGGGCAGGGCGATGTTTTCAAACACCGTCATGGAATCGAACAGCGCCGCGCCCTGAAACATGTAGCTGAACTTGCGTTTGAAGGCCTTGCGCTCCTGTTTGTTCATCCCCGCAAGCGGCCGGCCCTCGAAGAGGATTTCCCCCGAATCGGGCGCCAGCAGCCCGATGATCAGCTTCAGCAGGACGCTTTTGCCCACCCCGCTCTTGCCGATCAGGGTGGTCACTTCACCGGGGAAAATCCGGAAACTGGCGCCCTGCAATACGTGGTTGGTGCCGAAACTCTTGCAGACATCTTTGAATTCGATCAGGGGCTGCTTCATCACGGCCTACATCAGAAAAGAGGTCAGCACATAGTCCACAACCAGGATCATCACGCAGGACTGGACCACCGCCGAGGTGGTCGAAAGGCTGACCCCTTTGGCCCCGAACCCGTCGGCCCGCTTGTGGGTAAAGAACCCCTGATAACAACAGATCGACGCCACCACCAGGGCAAACACCACCGATTTTATGAAACCGCCGGTGACGTCCTCCAGCAAAACCCCCGACTCCACCCGCGCATAGTAGATGTGCGGGTTGATCCCCAGCAGGACCGAACCGGTCAGATAGCCGCCGAAAATGCCGACCACGTCGAAAACAGCCGTGAGCAGCGGAAAGCTGATCAGGCAGGCGGCCAGTTTGGGGCTGACCAAAAACCGCACGGGATCGATGTCCATGGTTTCAAGGGCATCGATTTGTTCGGAAATCCGCATAATCCCGATTTCCGCCGCCATCGCCGACCCGGCGCGGCCGACCACCATGATCGCCGTCAGCACCGGCCCCAATTCACGCACAAGCGAAAGTGCCACGGCTGCGCCCAAAAACCCTTCGGAACCAAATTTCACCAGGCTGTAATAACCCTGAAAGCCGAGCACCATGCCGGTGAAGGCGCCGGTCAGACATATCACCAGCACCGATTTCATGCCGATGAAATAAACCTGATGAAGGATCTTGGCGATCTGGAGCGGCAAGGTGACGATGTGCCAAAGGCCCTTGAGGGTGAAAAGCGTGAAGACCCCCAACTCCCGGACAATCGCGATGGCGGCAGCGCCGAGCCGGGCGACCGGCCTTTTGAATTCTGCGACAAGATCCATTCGACGATTCCTCAGGGATCACTTGAGCAAGGCGGCATTTTTCAGACGGCGGGCCGGGCCATCACCCCGCACGGACCCGAAGGTCGCGCCCCATACCGAGTGCGGAGCCTGCTGACAAAAAAGGCGGTTGGGCGGTGCGGTCCGGGATGCTGCCGCGACAATTTCGGCCTCGGCGTGACGCTGGCCGGACCATCGTGGCGCAGGGTAGCGCGCGACAGGGGGCATCCTTCAACAAGCCGTGAAGGGTTCGGAAAGGTAAGGTATATGTATTCTCGGGGCTGAATGTCAAGATGGAAAAATTCGCGCCGGGCCGTCGCCTGCGCTTTCCAGGGGTCGTGCGGGGGTGCACGAATGGTGCGGTTCCGGTGCCACCGGCGGCCGGCAGCAACCTGACCGCCGCCCTCAATTGCGGGCTGCCGGATACCCCTTGGCCCGCAACCGACTCGCCAGCGCCGCAGGCAGCAGCCCCAGGCGGCGGGCAAGTCTCCCGAGAGCACCGTTTTCCAGCACCCGCCCAAAAGAGGACCCGAACCTCCGGGCGGCGCCCGCAAAGCGCAATTGCCCCCGGCCGGAGAGCCCATTCAGGCGCCGGCGAAGCTCTGGGTAGCCGGGGTCGATCTGGTGGACGGCGCGGTACAGCGCAAGAGCTGTCTCCCCGAACCCTGTTTTCTCGGCCACCTCCGCCAGATGAAATTGGGCGTCGGCGGTTTGACGGCTGTCCAGACGATGGGGCAACAGCAGATGGACAAAGCGCTCCGGGCGTTTTGCCGTGGGGCAGCAACGGGTAAGGCATTCACATAGCCCCGCGAGCACATCCGGCGCCGGGCAAAGCGGCTGATAGAGTTTGGCATATGCCGCCAGGGCCTCTTCGAAAAGCCCCATCTCCCGGAATGCACGGGCGCAGTTGTGCAGGTTGCAGGGATCGCCGCCCGTATCCCAGGCGCTCCGGATGAGTTCGACCTCCGTTGCTGAAATGGCGTCGCAGGGCCCGGTCTCGATTGCCGCCAGTTCTTGGGACAAGACCTGCATCCGGCCCTGCACTGCGTGCCGAACCTCCGGATCGAGCGGGCTGCCGATTTCCAGAATTTTTTGGTAGACGCCGATCGCCTCGCGGTGAAGCCCCTGGGAGCGATAAAGTTCCGCTTCCCGCTTCAGCAGCGCAATGGTCATTTTCCCCGTCATAGATCACGCGGCCTGAAAGCGTTCGCCTGAAGAGCCTTCAAAAAGATCACCTGCCTAAACGATCGGTTTGAACGCCCGAAACTTTACCGGCCGCAATGGGGCGCTATCTGGCTTTGGTCGGGGAGCTGGGGCGCTTTTCGAATTTGATCCCGATGCCCTGGGCGTTGTGCCGCACCACTTTTCCCCGAACCCGCACCTGCTTTTTGCGGCTGGCAAAAGGAATCGAGACGGTCACTTCTTCACCGGGAAAAAAATACACATCCGTCCTGATAAAGGCCCCTTCAAGACTGATGTTTTCCATCAGCTCGGCGCAGTGCTCCTCGCTGCCGAAGGAGAAGGTGACCGGAATACGGCAGGATTTCCGCGGCTTGCTGCGCCGCTGCTGGCGAAACTCGGAGTTTTCATAGTGCCGTAAAAGGGACTGCTGCTGACGGTTGGGCTGCTGGGCGTGATTCATTACCGCTCCTCCGTGAGTGTGAAGCCGTGTCTGCCGGCCGAGGCACAAAAAAACAAGCGTGCACGAAGCGACTGCCCAGGTGCAATCAAAGATCATGCCATCAGGCTTAAAATCCGAAAAAGCTAAATTATTTTAAATACTTTTTTCAATGTAAGGGGAATCAAAAAAACCGGGTTTGGGGTTTATGACCTTGGAGACGGAAGGAAAAACGCGCAGGATGGGAATTTTTTTACCCAATTTCGCGGTGCCGGTTGCCGCCGTGCAAGCGCCACCATGCGAAAACGCCCAGGAGAAGCAGCGCGATCAGGAAATAGGGCGGGAAAAATTGCATCGCCTCGCGGAAAATCGCCGCTTCAGCGGCCTCGGGGGACCCAAGCGCGGCCTCGCGATGATTGCCGGAGCGCAGCACCGCCAGCAGCGCCGCGTACATCAGCCCGATCAGGCCGTAGCCCAGGTTGAAGGCCAGCCCCTTGAAGCTCAGGACTGTGGCCCGCTGTTCGGAGCTGGCGACCCGGTTGAGGTAGTGGCTGACGAAAAAGGCGGTGAAAAGCATCGCCGTTCGCAGCAGTAACATGGGCAGTAGCCCCCACCGCGGCCAGAAGAAGGTCACCCCCACAAGGCCGGTAAGGGTGACCAGGGAGAGAATGGCAAGGTTGGCGACTGGTGTCCGATTTTCGGCCAGCCAGCGGGCAATTCGGGGAAGAAAAAGCCCCAGCAGGGCCATTGCCGAGGCGATCAACCCGAAAAGCGCCTCCGGAATTTCGATCAGCCGATAGTACTGGCTGTTCAGCGTGACGATCATCCGCACGATGTGGTCAAAAAGCAGGCCGGCCAGAATGATCACCAGGGCAAAGGGGGTTTTCAGAAGCCAGCGGCCGGCACCGAAGGTCAGCCGGAACGCCTGCTGGATGGCATTGCCGCAGGCCGCCGGGTCGCCGCTGCAGGCATTCGCGGGCGACGCAACCTCCTTGATCCGCAGCACCGTAAAAAGCGCGCCGAGGGCCATGAGCAGCGAGAGGTAGAGGGGAAAGCGCAGCGTCACCGATTGCGAAAGTTGAACCGGCATCCCCAGCCAGTCGGCCAACTTTTGCACCAGCAGTGGGTCGTAGACCGCCGCGCCCACGCTCATGACGCCGATGAAGGCCAGGGATTGGGCCCGCATCTGAAATTCCAGCACCTTGCCCCAGTCCCGGGTATCGCCCTCTTTTTTGAGCGAATCGTAGGCAATCGCCTCGTCAGCGCCGCTGGCGGCCGCCTCGGCGGTGCCGCTGAGAATCCGGTTGACCAGGAAAAGGGTGAACAACAGGTTCGGCTTGCCCAGCGGGGCGAAGCACAGGATGGCCATCTCAACGACCATCAACATGCCGCTGCCGACCAGCAGGTTGCGCCGCCCGATGACATCGGCCAAAGCCCCCGAGGGGACCTCCAGCAGCACGATCGTCACCGCCCAGACCACGTTGAGAAGGGCAAACTGCTCCAGCGAGAGGCCGAAATCAAGGAAGAGGATCGTGAAAACCGGGTAGTAGAAGCGGGCGTTGAAAAAAATCCTGAAGGCGATGAAGAGCCGAATGTTGGTTATGGCAAAGGGCGATGCGACGATGGGGCCTCCTTATGGGTCCGCCGGGCCGGATTGCGGGGTGCGTGCCGCGCGCGGTCTCGGGCCGCAGGGCGCGGGTTGGCGCCGACGGGGCAGACGGGCCGGGCCGCCTGCCGCAATTTCCGGCGCACCCCTTCCAACAGCGGGCGACCGCCGGCAGCGTCACTTGCGGGCGGCGTAGGCCCGAATCAGTTTCTCTTCCAGGTCCATGATCCGGGCTATGCTGGCCAGGGGAATTTTCTCCTGCAGCAGCCGCTCCAGCAGTTCCCGTTTTGCCCGGGGAAGCGACAGCTGCGGCGCGCCTCCCTGGGAAATAGCGGCGTCGGCAGCCAGGGTTTCGCGGCCGGTGATGATCGGCAGCAGGGTCCCCTCCCGGAAGCCGCGGGCGAAGATTTCGAAATCCCGCTCCAGGCCCTTTTGTGCAAGCGCCGTGGCCCATTGCCGCAGGGCGGGGTCGGCCTCGCGCGCCAAATCCGCCAAACTGGGCACACCCGTCTGCAGGCAGGCGGCGAGCCGGTTTGCCAGAAGACCGCCGATATCCGCCGGGCTGTAACGGCGCTGGACGGAAAAGCGATGGTCGAAATAAACCAGAATGGCATGCACCCAATCCCGCAACTGCCGTTTTGCGATGAGATAGTTGTCAACCCATACCGAGGCGATCTGGCCGAAGGGCACCCCGCCCGCCGCCGGGGTAAGGTAGAGGCGGGGCTCGGCGACATCCTCACAGTGGAAAGCGGCCCGGATCTCGGCTGCGGATTTGAGAAACGACTTTTCCGGCAGCGGGGCCTCCTGGGTGTACTTGAACAGGTTCGCCACATCCCCCGGGGCGGCAAGGGTGTGGCGCCCGGGATCGAAGTCCGCCGCATCGCGGGGCTTCAGGCAAACGGCGAGTTCGGCGGCACTTTCCAGCGCCGCCGGTTTGAGCTGAAACACGATCGGCCCCTCCAGGGCGGGCAGCGCCTGCAGGTCCCGGGCGAAAGATGCGCCCGGATCCGCCAAGTAAACCCCCAGCGGGCGGGCGGCGGGCTCCCCCGCCGGAGCGCTGCCGTCGTCTTCGGCCTCGGCGCCGGTCTGTTCCCGGGCCACGTTCGAACCCAGAGCGCCGGCTCGCAGATAGGCTTCAAATTGCGTCAACTGGCAGGCATGGTAGAGCATCACGCCGCGCCGGCTGAAGAGATCCACGATGGTCTGAATGGCTTCCTTGGAAAACATGACGATCCCTTCCTGGTTGGCCGCCGGCGGCGCCGCCCCCAAGGTCCGGGGCGGCACCCCCGGCAAGATTTCGCTGGGCGCCATTGTCAGCCCACGATATAGGTCCCAGTGCCTACCGCAATGAGCACCCCGGCCTCGCTGTGCATCTCCATCCGGGTGACGGCCACTTTGCTGCCGGCGCGCATGATGGCGCCGGTGATCACAAACTCCCGGCCCTTGCCTGGCCGCAGGTAATCCACCCGCAGATCGATGGTGCCGATCCGGGCAACCCTCTGGACAATCAGATCCATGGGCTGGCCGACAAGCTGTCTCAAGACCCCGGCGGTGGCCGCAAGCCCCCCGGCGACATCCACCACCGACGAGATGACCCCGCCGTGGAGGATTCCGTAGTGGGGGTTGCCCACCAGGCTGGCCTGCATGGGAAAGGCCACCTGGACTTCCTTTTCTCCCAGGGCGCGCACCGTCAGTCCCAGCACCCGGTTGAAGGGCAGCTGTTCTTCATAGAGCCGCCGCAGAAAGTCAAAGAGGCGGGCCAGGCCCGCTGCGTCGTCGGAATCCTGCACCTGATGGCACCCTTCCGGAGGCGATCTGAAAGTCATCCTGTTGAACCGGCGGGGCCGGGGTCTGCAGCCCTGGCCGGTTGCCAGCGGTTCTGTAAAATACAGGGCAGGAGAAGATAAACCGATTCGGCCGGTCCGTCAAATCACGGCAACTCTTGGCGGCCCCCACACCCTGCGGCAGGGGCGTGCACCAAAAATTGCCGATCTATATCTTGAACGGCCATTAACCAAAAATCCAAGATTGGGACCGCTCACGGTATAGTTTTCGACTTTTGCGGCCAGGCGCTGTATGGTGGGGTTTTCGATCCAGATGACCAGGTTTTTGAGAGGAAATTCGCCAAATGGCCCCCGACACCCCCGGCACGCCATCCACCCAAGACCCCGCAAGCGACAGCTGGCAGCGGCTGATAGCGGAGAGCATCGTCACCGCCGAAGACCTGGCGGCCCGCCTGCCCGTCGACCCGGCGCACATCCGACCGGTCATCCGGCGCTACCCCATGCGGATCACCCCCTACTACCTGGGGCTCATCCGCCGGGAAGGGGACCCCATCTGGCGCCAGGCGGTCCCGGACCCGGCCGAGATCGCCGATTCGCCGCTCGCTGCCGACGGCCTGGGCGAAGAGTCCCAGTCCCCGGTTGCCCACCTCACCCACCGCTACCCGGACCGGGTGCTGTTCGCCGTCTCGGGCCAGTGCGCCATGTACTGCCGGCACTGCATGCGCAAACGCAAGGTGGGCCGCGCGGCCGGCATCACCACCGCAACCCGGCGCGAGGGCCTCGCCTATATCCGGGACCAGCGCCAGGTACGGGAGGTGATTCTCTCCGGGGGCGACCCCTTGATGCTGGCCGACGACGTCATCGGGGACCTGCTGGCGGCGCTGCGGGCGATCCCCCATGTGGAAACCATCCGCATCCACTCCCGCATCCCCTGCACCCTGCCCCAGCGCATCACCCCGAGCCTGGTGGGCATCCTGGGGCGCTTTCACCCGCTGTTTTTCAACACCCACTTCAACCACCCGGCCGAGTTGACCCCCGCAGCCGCCCGCGCCTGCGCCGCACTGGCCGACGCCGGCATCCCGCTGGGCTGCCAGAGCGTGCTGCTCAGGGGGGTCAACGATGACCCGGGCGTGATGCAAATCCTGCTGCGGGGGCTGCTCAAGATGCGGGTCAAACCCTACTACCTGCATCACCCCGACCCCATCCGGGGCACCGCCCACTTCAGGCTCCCGGTGCGCAGGGGCCTCGAGTTGATGCGGCGCCTGCGCGGCGCTGTCTCGGGCATGGCCGTCCCCCAGTACATGATCGACCTGCCGGGCGGGGGTGGCAAGGTGCCCCTGCTGCCCGACTATGTTCAGGGCGAGGGCCCGAACCGGCTGCGGGTGTCCAACTATCGCGGGGAGGTCTTCGAATATCCCGAGTAGCCACCTGCGGCGTCGAGCCTGAGGCCCGGTATGCCAGGGTGACCGTCAGAGCCTTGGCGGGTGGGCAGCCTCGGTTTCGAGCCGGACGCGCACGGCATTGGCATGGGCGCCCAGCCCCTCGGTTTCGGCAAGCCGCATGACATCCCCGGCTTCATCCTCCAGGGCGGCCCGCGAATAGTGGATCAGGCTGGTCTTCTTGGTGAAGTGCTCGACGCTGAGGGCCGAGGAAAAGCGCGCCGTGCCCGCCGTGGGCAGGACGTGGTTGGGGCCGGCGACGTAGTCTCCCACCGGCTCCGGCGTGAAATGGCCGAGGAAGACGGCGCCGGCATTGCGGATCCGGCCCACCCAGTCGAAGGGCGCCGCGAGCTGGAGTTCCAGATGTTCGGGAGCGATCCGGTTGGCCAGCGCCACCGCCGTTTCGATATCCGGCACCACCAGGGCCGCGCCGTAGCGGGCCAGCGAGGCCGCGGCGATTTCGCGGCGCGCCAAACGCGGCAGCTGATCCTGGACGGCCGCCACGACGGCCTTGGCCACTTCGGCCGAGTCGGTCAGCAGCACGGCCGATGCCAGGGGGTCGTGTTCGGCCTGGGAAAGCAGGTCGGCGGCCGCGAAGGCCGGCTGCGCCGAGCGATCGGCAATCACCAGGATTTCGCTGGGCCCGGCGATCATGTCGATGCCCACCGTGCCCGCCACCAGCTTTTTGGCCAGGGTGACGTAGACATTGCCCGGCCCCACGATCACCTCCACGGCCGGGATGGTTTCGGTGCCGTAGGCCAGGGCCGCGATGGCCCAGGCGCTGCCAACGCGGTAGATGGCATCGACCCTCGCCTTGTCCGCCGCCACCAGCAGGTGGGGGTCGACCTTGCCGCCGCGGGTGGGCGGCGTCGCCATGGCCAGCCGCCGCACACCGGCGATCCGGGCGGGAATGGCGCCCATCAGAACCGAGGATACCAGCGGGGTTTTGCCCTCCTTGCCGCCCGGCACGTAGATGCCGGCGGCATCCACCGGGTTGACCAGCTGCCCCAGGAGCGTGCCCGGCCGCTGGGTGCGGATCCAGGAGTGGCCGACCTGCTGCCGGTGAAAATCGGCGATTTGATCCGCGGCCCGGTCAAGCGCCTGGATGAAGTCCCGGTCCACTTGGCTGTGGGCGGCGGCGATCTCCTCAGGGCGGACCTGGATATCGGCCGCGGTCAGATCCGGGGCGTCAAAGCGCTGGCTGTATTCCACCAGGGCGCTGTCGCCGCGGCGGCGAACGGCGGCGATGATCCGGCCCACCGCCTGGAGGTCTTTTTTACGGACGGCCAGATCGCGGTTGACAATCGCGGCCAGTCGTTTCTCGGCCGCGGCCGAGGGATAGGAAAGAATTTTCATGGCAGAACCCTTTTTTTCGGCCGGGGTGACCCCCTTGGATAGCGCTTCATGGGGCACCAGCGGCTGTCATCGGCAAAGACCGCGCGGGGGTTGGATAAGATAAGCGGGGGCCACTGTCAACTCCCTTCAGAGGGTCCTCGGCGCGACGGTTGTGAACCCATGCTCAAAATTGAGATTGACTTCTGACGGTCAATCTGTACAAATGGCAGCCCGAAAGGCCCATAAAGCGCTATCAATTAGGCAATGGCAATGCAACTGGAGGAGATGAATGAAGGCAAACCGCATCCACAATTTCAACCCGGGCCCCGCCGCCCTGCCCCTGCCCGTCCTGGAGGAAATCCAGGCGTCCTTCCTGAATTTCGAAGGCACCGGGATGTCCATCACCGAGATCAGCCACCGCTCAAAGCAGTTCGAGGCCCTGCTCAACGACGCTGTCCAGCGCACCCGGCGCCTGCTGCAGCTGGACGAGCGCTACAAAGTGCTCTTTCTGCAGGGCGGAGCCAGTCTGCAGTTCTGCATGATCCCGATGAATTTCCTGCGGGACGGCGATTGCGCCGATTATGTCAACACCGGCACCTGGTCCACCAAGGCGATCAAGGAAGCCCGCATTCTGAACAAGAGGATCCAGGTGGTGGCCTCCTCCGAGGACCGCAACTTCAGCTACATCCCGCGCGAGATGGCCTTCACCCCCGATGCGGCCTATGTCCACATCACCTCCAACAACACCATCAAGGGCACCCAGTGGGGCGCGTTTCCCGATACCGGCAAAATTCCGCTGGTGGCCGACATGTCCTCGGACATCCTGAGCCGGCAATTCGACGCCACCAAATTCGGCCTGATCTACGCCGGGGCCCAAAAAAACATCGGCCCGGCAGGGGTCTGCATGGTCATCATCCGCGACGACATGCTCTCCCGGGTCCCCGCAACCCTGCCCACGATGCTCTCCTATACCACCTTTGCGGAAAAAAATTCGCTTTACAACACCCCGCCGTGCTTTGCGATCCACACCGTTCAGCTGGTGCTCAAATGGATCGAGGAGACCGTCGGGGGCCTGGCACCAATGGAGGCCCTCAACCGCCGCAAGGCCGAAGTCCTCTACGGGGTCATCGATGCCAGCGAATTTTACCGCGGGACCGCCGAGCCGGACAGCCGCTCTCTGATGAACGTCACGTTCCGGCTGCCCAGCGAGGAGCTTGAAAAACGCTTCGTGGCCAAGGCCCTCGAAAACGGTCTCGGGGGGCTCAAGGGACACCGCTCGGTGGGCGGCTGTCGCGCATCGATCTACAACCCCACCCCGCTGGCGGCGGTGGAAGCCCTGGCGGATTTCATGCGCGCCTTCGAAAAAAAGAACGGATAGCGCGCCCGATCGCTGTCTGTCAGGCGTCCAGTCGGCCTGCCGCCCCAGTGGCGTCAGGCCGTTTTTTTTCAGGACCGCGCCGAACCACAATCAGCGAGATGTCGTCAAACGGCTGGGCGTCGCCGATGTGCGCGAAGAGCTGGGCGCGCAGGCGCTCAACCAATTCGGCGGCCGAGCCGTTGCGGCCGGCCATCAGGTCCAGCAGCCGCTGCTTGCCGAACATCTCGCCCACTGGCGAGAGGGCCTCGGTCACGCCGTCAGTGAAGCCCACCAGCGCGTCGCCGGGTGCCAGGGTCGCCTCGCCCCGCTGAAAAACCACCTGCGGCCACATCCCCACCGCCGGCCCGGTGGGCGAGAGAACCCGCTTGACGGCGCCCCCGGAGACGATCAGGGGCGGCTCGTGGCCGCCGTTGATGTAGGTCAGTTTTCCGGTGGGAGTCTCCAACACTCCGAAAAAAAGGGTGGCGAACATCCCCAGATCGCTGTGGTTCTGGGCGATATAGTCATTGGTGAGACTCACCGCGCGAAGCATCTGGTTCTGACACGGGTTCGGCGCCTGGCCCGGCAGCGGAACGTCGGGCCTGGGCAGCCCCACACCCTCCAGGGCGCTCTGGCCGGAAAAAATGCGGATCAGGCTGCGGAAGAGCGCCATGAACAGGGCGGCACCGACCCCCTTGTCGCAGACATCGGCGATCACCACGCCGATGCGGCTTCCGGGCAGCTCGAAGACATCGTAAAAATCCCCCGCCACCTGGCGGGCCGGCTCGAAAAAGACGGCAATCTCCCAGCCGGGGTTTTGCGGCAGCCGCCGGGGCAAAAAATTCCGCTGCATCTGGCGCCCCTGGTCCAGCTCCTTGCCCAGGGTTGCCGAATAGGCTTCCACCTGCTGCAAGCTCTCCTTGAGGGCGGCTTCGGCATGCTTGCGTTTCTCGATGGCCTCGGAAATCTGTCGGTACATGCGGTTGAAGGCCGTGATCACCTCTCCCAGTTCATCCTGGCGCCGAACCGTGGCGGCATAGAAAGCAGGCGCCGGGGAATCCCGCACGATGGCCTCGCCGGCCGTGACCAGGTCCCGGCGCAGGTTGAGAATCGGGGTCACCACGATGGGATCCAGTGCCACCCAGGCACCGACGGTCACAAAAAGCGAGATGATGACCACCAGCCCGGCAATCCGAAGAATGAAGGCGTAAAGCTCGTGCTGCACCCAGGTCGTATCATGCCGCAGGATCAGGATGCGTGAGGGCGACAGCCCATTCAGCGGGCAGACCACGTCATAGCGCCGGGGATTGCGCTGTTCGATGCCCGCGGGGCTTGCGGTTTTCAACGCCCCGAGGCTCAGCTCGGGGGGCTCCCCGAAACTGCCCACCCGCGACCCGTCGGCCCGGTAAAGGGTGCCCCCCAGCACAAAGGGATGGGCTTGCATCACCATCAGCCGCTGCAGCAGAGCCTCGTCGGCGATTGTGGGCGGGGTGAAGGCCATCACCATCGAGACCTTTGCCGAGGAGACCTCTTTTAATCGATCCAGCAGCTCCCCCTTGCGCTTGTGTGCCGAGGGCACCAGGATGATGGCCTCGATTAGAATCACGCTGGCAAACACCCAAAATACGATCCGCCGCGACAAGCGCGATTCGGGCAATTTGAGCAGCGTTTTGAAAAAACGAAAATCGGCCATGGCCATCCGCCTCCAACAGCCCCTTTCCCCGGGGCCAAACGCCGTTCCCTGCCTGGACCAAAGCCGTTTGATCCTCGCCGGTCAGAAAGGCTGAGGTAATGATATGCACGAAGCGGCAAAATCAAAGCAACGCGCAGCACCCGACGCCTCGGGCAGCGGTCAAAACGGGGTCAAGCTCGGCGGGGTTTTTCCGATAATAGCCTGTATGGAAATCTTGGTCGCACCCGCGGACCTGAAGGTGTCCGCCAACCCGCAGGATGTTCTGGCAACCGAGGCGCTGGGTACCGCCGTGGGCCTGGCGGCTTTCGATCCGGTTGCACACACCGGCGGGATCCTGCACTTTCTGCTGCCGGACGCCAGCCTGAACCGCTCCAGAGCACAAAAGACGCCCGCGCTGTTTGCCGACACCGGCATCCCGGCCCTGCTGCAGGCGCTCATGGGCGCCGGGGGGGAAACCTCTCGGCTGCAGGTGACGGTGGCCGGGGGCGCTTGCGGCCTGGATCAGAAGGGGCCCTTCGACATCGGCCAGCGCAACCTGCTGGCCCTGCGCAGAATTCTGCAAGCAAACCAGATCCCAATCCAGCATGAAGAGGTCGGGGGCCAATTCTACCGCGGCCTGCGGCTGGACCTCCACAGCGGCCGGTGCCAAATTTCGATCCCGGGCCACGGGGAGATGACTCTATGATATCGGTCCAAAAACTGGTTCAGGCAATCGACCAGCTCAAACCACTGCCCCAGGTTGTCAGCCGCCTGGTGAAAATTGCCGATGACCCCCAGGCCTCGCTGCGCGAGGTTGCCGATATCATCACCCACGACCCCCTCATCACGGCCGATCTGCTCAGGATGTGCAATTCGGCTTATTTCGGGATGCCGCGTAAAATCGACTCGGTCCAGGAGGCCATCACCCTGCTGGGCCTGGAGAAAGTCGTCAATCTGGTGCTGATCAAGTGCTGCCGCGCCAATCTCGGCCGGGCCCAGCAGGGCTACGGCCACCAGGAGGGCGAACTGTGGCGCCACGCGGTATCCACCGCGCTGATCGCGGGGGACCTGGCCGAAAGGCTGGCAGCCGAGGCCAGACCGCGGGTCTTCACCGGGGCGCTGTTGAAGGATATCGGCAAAGTGATCCTGGACCGCTTCGTCGCACAGGCCTTCGGGATGATCGACAACCTGGTCCAGACCCAGGGGATAAGCTTTAAAACCGCTGAAAAAAAGGTCATCGGCGTGGATCACGCCGAGCTGGGGGCCATCGTGGCCAAAAAATGGCAGTTCAGCGGCAAGCTGGTGGCCATCATCCAGCACCACCACCTGGATTGTCCGGAGGCGCGCGATGATCTGGAAACCAACCTGGTCTACCTGGGCGATACGGTGGGCATGATGCTGGGTTTGGGCGGCGGGTCGGACGGCCTGGCCTACCATTTCTACGACGAAACCCTCAAACGGCTGCAGATCACGAGTCAGGACATCCAGGAGATCATCATGGGCTTCAGCGAACACCAGGCCAAAATCGAGATTCTGCTTGAAATGGCCTGACCTGCGGCCGGATTTTCCACCCGTCACAGCGTATTGACGCATCAAGCGGCGCTATGCCGGCATCATCTTTGATGAACCGGTAAAAAGTCGAAAACCAGACGGTTTCGAAAAAAGTTCAAGCTCAAGGCGCGCAAATCTCGGGGAGTGAGGCGTACTGATGTACGCCGCAGCGACTTCGAGATGCAGCGCAACGCAGAGATTGGGCTTTTTGCGGAACCGTCATTTTTGAACCGCCAGGGCGGCCTCCATCAAGGCTTCGGCGAAGGTCGGATGCCCGTGCACGGTGCGCGCGAGGTCCTCGGCGGCCGCCCCCAGCTCCAGCGCCAGCACGGCCTCGGCGATCATGTCGGAGGCCCGCGGCCCGATGATATGCACCCCCAGGATGCGATCGGTCCTTTCGTGGGCGATCAGCTTGACCATCCCCTCGGTGTCACCCATGCAGCGCGCACGCCCGCTGCCGGCAAACGGGTAGGTCCCGATGCGGTGGGGAATGCCGCGCTCCTTGACCTGCTCCTGGGTAAGCCCCACCGCCGCGACCTCGGGCCAGGTGTAGACGATCGAAGGAATGGCGTCGTAGTTGACCTCGGCAGTCCCGCCGGCGATGATTTCAGCGGCGGCCATGCCCTCGGCCGAGGCCTTGTGGGCCAGCATCGGCCCCGCCACCAGATCGCCGATGGCATAAACGCTGGACACATTGGTGCGGTAGGCCGCATCCACCAGCACCCGGCCGGTCTTGGGATCGATCTCCACCCCTGCGTCCTCGAGCCCCAGGCCGCGGGTCAGGGGCCGACGGCCGACAGCCACCAGCAGCCGGTCGCAGGAGAGGGTTTCGGTCTTGTCGCCGGCTTCGAGACTGACCTGAACCGTCTTGCCCTTAACACGGGCCGCGCTCACCCGGGTCTCCAGCCGGAAAGTGAACCCCTGCCGGGTGAGCACCTGTTTGAGCTTGCGGCCGATCTGACCGTCCAGTCCGGCGGCGATCTGCGGCAACATTTCAATGACGGTGACCTTTGCGCCCAGTCGCTGCCAGACCGAGCCCAGCTCCAAGCCGATGTACCCCCCGCCGACAATGACGAGGTGCTTGGGGACGACATCGAAGGCCAGCGCCTCGGTGGAGCTGACCACCCGCTTGCCGTCGAAGTCAAGGCCCGGAAGCGCCAGCGGTTCGCTGCCGGTAGCCAGCAGAATGGCCCCGGCCGAGAGGGTCTGCGGCTTGCCGCCGCCAGCGGGCGCCACCGTCACCTGGTCTGGTCCGCTCAAGCGCGCTTCACCGGCAACAATCCGGACCTTGTGGTTTTCCAGCAGCTTTTGCACACTCTCGGTCAGCTCGCCGACAACCTTGTCCTTGCGGGCCATCATGGCGGCCAGATCCAGCCCCACCCGGCCGGTCTGGACGCCGTGAGCGCCCAGCTTGTCCTTGGCCAGATGGTAGAACTCGCTGCTGTCCAGCAGGGCTTTGCTGGGAATGCAGCCCACATTCAGACAGACCCCTCCCAGGCGCGGGTTTTTTTCGACGCAGGCCACCTTCAATCCCAAGCGGGCCGCATGCACGGCGGCCACATAGCCTCCGGGTCCGCTGCCGACCACCACCAGGTCGAGCCGGTTCTTGTCCGCCATCGCTACACCTCCAACATCATGCGTTCCGGGTTTTCAAGGCATTCCTTGATTCGCTTGAGGCAGCCGACGGCCCCCTTGCCATCGACGACGCGGTGGTCGTAGCTCAGGGCGACGTACATCATCGGCCGGATGACGATCTGGTCGTCCACCACCACCGGGCGCTTTTCAATCTTGTGCATCCCCAGAATGCCGCTCTGGGGCGGATTGAGAATCGGGGTGCTGAGCAGCGACCCGTAGACCCCGCCGTTGCTGATGGTGAAGGTGCCACCCTCCAGATCGGCCAGTTCAAGGCGGTTTTCACGGATCTTGGCCACGTAATCGACGATGGCCTGCTCGATCTCGGCAAAGCCCATCCGATCGGCGTGGCGGATCACCGGGACCACCAGCCCGCGCTCGGAGCCGACGGCGATGCCGATGTGGCAGTAGTCGTGATAGAGGGTGTCCTTGCCGTCGATGTAGGCGTTGATTTCGGGGTGGGATTTGAGGGCGTCCACCGAGGCCTTGACGAAAAAGGACATGAACCCCAGCCCGACGCCATGCATTTTTTGAAAATCGTCCTTGTAGCGCTTGCGCAGCGCCATGGCCCGGCTCATGTCGATCTCGTTGAAAGTGGTCAGCATGGCCGTATTCTGCTTGGCTTCCAGCAGACGTGCGGCGATCCGCTGGCGGATGGGGCTCATGGGTTTGCGCCGGGTCCCGTCCCCTTCGACCGACGCCTCGTCTGCTTTCCCGGTTGCGGCGGGGAGCACCGCGGAGGCCGGGGCCGCTGGGGCGGCTTCGGCCGCCTCCAGAAAAAGCAGCACATCCCCCTTGGTGATGCGCCCCCCGGGGCCGGTGCCGGAGACCTGACTGAGGTCGACCTTTTTGTCCGCGGCCAAACGCCGCACCGAGGGCGGCAGGGTTTCCGGGGCCGGCGCGGCCGGGGTGTCGCTCTCTTTCGATTCGGGCCGCGCGGCGGCTTTTGCCGCTGGCACTTCAGCCGCAGGCGGGGTTTCGGCGGGTGCCGCGACCTTCGCCGGCGACGGTTCCTCAGCCGCCGCGGCGGGCTCCCCGGCCGTGTCGATGGTGCCCACGACGGCACCGATGGCGACGGTTTCGCCCTCCTTGACGGCGATGGCCAGCACACCGTCGGCCTCGGCGACCACCTCCAGGGTCACCTTGTCGGTTTCCAGCACGAACAGGACCTCGTCCTTGCTAACCTGCGCGCCATCCTGCTTGAACCATTGGGCCAGGACGGCTTCTTTCACCGACTCGCCGACGCTGGGCACTTTGATCTCTAACTTCATGGTGACTCCTGTGGTTGGGTGGTGAAAAACGGGGGGCACTCGCCGGGGGGCCGCTGACCTCCGCCGTTGCCCGCCGCGGTGCAGCGCTCAACTTACGGTGGCGCGCCCGTTGGTCGGCGCCGGCCCCACGGCGCTGCTGACGATGGCGGCCTGGTCGCGCCGATAGATGTGGGGGTAGCCGGTGGCAGGGCTGGCCGCCGCATCCCGCCCGATATAGCGCAGCGCGCCGCCGATCGCCGCCTCCAACCGCGGCCGGACGAAGCTCCAGGCGCCCATGTTGGCCGGTTCCTCCTGGACCCAGCACCATTCCTGGCAGCGCCGGTACTTTTTGATCAGCGCCGCCAGCTGCGCCTCGGGGTAGGGGTGAAGCTGTTCCAGGCGAATCAGGGCGATGTCGGTTTTCTCAAGATCGCCGCGCCGCTGGGCCAGTTCGTAGTAGAGCTTGCCGCTGCAAAAGAGGGTTTTGCGAGGCGCCTTGGGGCTCTCCGGGTCCCCCAGCACCTCCTGAAAGCCGCCGCCGCTCAGCTCGCCCAGGCCGGAAACCGCCAGCGGGTGCCGCAGCAGGCTCTTGGGGGCCATGACCACCAGGGGCTTGCGAACCGGCCGCAGGGCCTGCCGGCGCAGCAGGTGAAAGTACTGGGCCGGGGTGGTGGGATTGCAGACCTGGAGATTGTCCCCCGCACACAGTTGCAGAAAACGCTCCGGCCGCGCGCTGGAGTGCTCCGGGCCGAGCCCTTCGAGCCCGTGGGGCAGCAGCAGCACCAGCCCGCTCAGGCGCTGCCACTTGGCTTCGCCGCTGGCGATGTAAAGATCGATCACCGACTGGGCGTTGTTGGCGAAATCCCCGAACTGGGCCTCCCAGATCACCAACCCCTCGGGACGGGCGATGGCGTAACCGTATTCGAAGCCCAGCACCCCGACCTCTGAGAGCATGCTGTCGAAGGCCTCGAAGGGCGCTTGATCGGCTGCGAGGCGCGCCAGGGGCACATGGCGCCGGCCATTCTGAATGTCCACCAGGGAGCAGTGGCGCTGGCTGAAGGTGCCGCGCCGGCTATCCTGGCCGCTGAGGCGCACTGGGTGGCCCTGGACCACCAGGGAGGCGAAGGCCAGGCTTTCGGCGTTGGCCCAGTCGATCCCGGAGCCATTTTCCACCGCTTCCAGCCGCTTTTTCAGCAGGCGCTCCAGCTTGGGATTGATATGAAAGCCCTCGGGCAGCGCCTGCAGCCCCCGGGCCAGCTGCTCCAGGGTCTTGCGGGCAACCCCGCTTTTAAAGGGGGCGGGATCCCAGCGCCCGTGATAGCCTTTCCAGTTTTCGTAGAAGCGCTGCTCGGGCAGCGCGCAGGACTGCCCGTGGGCTTCCTCGTAGGCCTCCGCCAGCTCGCCGTTGATCTCGGTTTCAAAGCGGGTCAGGGTTTCGGCGTCCACCAGCCCCGCCTCCTGCAGCTGGTCGGCGTAGAGCTGGTAGAGCGGCGGCCTCTCGCGGATGCGGTCGTACATCTGGGGCTGGGTGAAGTAGGGCTCGTCGCCTTCGTTGTGACCATAGCGCCGGAAACAGACCAGGTCCAGCACGACATCCTTGCGGAAGGTGCGCCGGTAGTCGCAGGCCAGGCGCGCCACATGCGCCAGGGCCTCGGGATTCTCGCCGTGGACGTGAAAGACCGGCACCATCAGCATCTTGGCGATGTCGGTGGAATAGCGCGTGGAGCGGGCGTCTTCGGGCAGGGTCGTATACCCGATCTGGTTGTTGATCACCAAATGAACCGTCCCGCCGGTGCGGTAGCCCTCCAGCTGGGAGAGGTTGAGGGTCTCCATCACAACCCCCTGGCCGGCAAAGGCCGAGTCCCCGTGGACCAGCACCGGCAGCACCCGGGCGCCGGCATCCGCGCCGGCCAGGTCCTGCCGGGCACGTGCGAAGCCTTCCACCACAGGGTCGACCGACTCCAGATGGCTGGGGTTGTTGATCAACACCATGCGCAGGGAGCCGCCGTCGGCGGTTTCCAGATCGGCCAGATAGCCGTTGTGGTACTTCACGTCGCCGGCGCCGACAATCTCGTCGGGATTGTAGCAGTTCTCGAACTCGTTGAAGATTTCGAAATACGGTTTGCCCAGGATGTGCGCCTGGATGTTCAGGCGCCCGCGGTGGGCGGTGCCCAGGATGATTTCGCGGCAGCCGCCCGCCACAGCCCGGGAAACGAGGCTGTCAAAAAGCGGGATGACGCCTTCGGCGCCTTCCAGCGAAAAGCGGGTCTGCCCCAGGTACTTCTTGTGCAAAAAGGCCTCGAAAAGGCCGGCCTGGAAGAGTTTGCGGAGGATCTTGAGCCGGGTCGCGCTGGACAGCTGCGGGTTGTTGCGGTCGGGTTCCATGCGCGCCTGCAGCCAGGTGCGTTCTGCGGGGTCCTGGAGGTGCATGTACTCCACGCCGATGGAGCGGCAGTAAGTCGTGCGCAGCGCCTGGACGATCTCCCGCAGGGGCGCCTGCCGCTCCTCGCCGCCCAGGCGGCCGGTATAGAAGAGGGTATCCAGATCGGCGGTGGATAGCCCGAAGGCCTCCAGGCTGAGCAGCGGGTGTTCGGTGGGGCAGGCCACCAGGGGGTCCAGACAGGCCAGCAGGTGGCCGAGATCGCGGTAGGCATAGATCAGGGCATCCACCCGGCTTTGCTTGCGCACCTGCTCCTCGCTGCAGGTTTCCGCGCCGAGCGCGGCGGGGCCCACCCGGGTGACCCCCAGTTCGAAGCCTTCGAAAAAACGGCGCCAATCTGCCGCGACTGCGTCCGGGTCCTGACGCCAGAGGGCATAGTGGCGGTCGATGACATCGATGTTCATCGTTTCGGAAAGCGCCATGCGGGTGAGACCTCCATGAATTTTTGAAAGGTTTGGGGGGAGCGGAAACGGCGGCCGGTTCAGGGGGCCACCCCCCCCGCCAGCCGGGCGAACCAGTCCACCACCAGCTCGGCGATTTTTTGACGGTGGGCCTCCTGGCTGAACATGTGGTCGGCACCGGGGATGACCGCCAGTTCGGCCCCGCGCGGGTTGAGCTCGCGGGCCCGGTAAGCTTCGGCCACCGGCACGATCTCGTCCTGATCGCCGTGCACGACCAGCAGCGGCACCTTCAATCCGGCGACGGCGGCCGGCAGATCGTAGCGCTCGGCATCCCCGAAAAAGCCCTCGGTCAACTCCAGGGTGCGGCCCCGGCTGACAAAGGTCACCCGCCCCTTGCTTTCCAGCTCGGCGCGCAGGTTCGACGTCAGAAAGTGGGCGGGGGCGGTTCCCGCCAGCCGGCCGGCCAGGGCGCAGACCCCCCGCACCTCGGGCGCCGCGGCCGCGGTCAGCATGGCCACCACGGCCCCCATGCTGTGGCCGAGCAGCCCGATCCAGTCCACCCCCTGACGGCCGAGGTAGGCCATCGCGGTCTTCACCTCGCCGATCTGCTTGGTGTAGGTGGAGCCCGCGAATTCCCCTTGACTCTGGCCGTTGCCGGAGAAATCAAAGCGCAGGGCGCTGAAACCGGCCTCGGCCAAACCGCTTCCGAGAAGCCGCAGGATGTTGATATGACGCGAGCAGGTAAAACAATGCCCGATCACCACCCCGCGGCGGGATGGCTTTTCGGGCAGATGAAGCGTTGCTGCCAGGGTCTCACCCGCAGCGTTCTGAAATTCGACCTGTTTCTGCATTAACCCACCTTTTAGCCAAAGCCCCGCGCCGATGTCAACACTCAAACAGGCGGCGGCGCTTGTGGCCCCCGGGACGCTCACCACCAGTAGGGATGATAGCCCCAGGGGCGAAAGGGATAATGGTAAGGATACCACCGGTAGTAGTCGTCAACGGCGGGATCCGGCCGTGGCGGCCAGAGGTGAATCTCCCGGACCTTGAGAACCGGATAGGTGTATTGGGTCTCGCCCAGCGGCAGGCTCTCGATCCCCGTGAGTTCTCCGGCCACCGTCACCCTGCGCCCGGGACTGAATATCTCCGGATCCAGGAAGCCCTCGTAGACCGATAGAAACCGCCCCTCCGACACGTCGACACTTCTGGGCTCCAGCCGGTAGTCCAGCGGCTTCTGCAGCACCTTCAGGCGGGTGACCTCCGCAAAGGGCGTGATCTCGATGATATCGCCGCCCCAGATCAGAGTTTCGCCCACATACGGCGGGGGGTTCTCCCGCACCGCCCGCACGCCGATGGTTTCGTCCGCTTGGTCCCGCAGGGGTTTGGAGATGGCCGCGGTACAGCCGGCAAGGGCAACCAGCAACCCCGCCATCAAGCCCAATCGGGTTAAGGTCGGCATTTTCATGACCACTCCTTGCGCTGATATTTTGGATGGGCGATCGGCCGCCACCCAACGGGGGCGCCATACTTGAAAAATTAAAATAAGCAGTTTCCACCCTGAAAAAAGGGCCGCCGCCAAGCGAGAGGGACCGCGGAGCGGAAACCCAGGAGAGGTGCGCGCCGTTTTGACTGCACCTCTCGCGCCCACATTCCACTTGTCAAGATGTGGGTTTAACATCTAAGATACCCTCGATCTGTGCCGTGAACCCACCAGAGGGAGGAAGGCGATGGAAATCAAGGAGCCGGTCATAAACCAAGCAGATATCCTGAAACTGCCGGACCCGGCGTTCAACAAAGGCCACGTCTGCATCGTCACCGGCTGCGGCACCGGCATCGGCCGGGCCACCGCGGTGGCCGCCGCCGCCAACGGGCTGACGGCCGCGGGACTGGACATCAATGCCGAGGAAGGCCGGAAGACCCAGCAGATGGCGCGCGACATGGGCGGGCAGATGGTTTTCATCGAAACCGACCTGGCCCGCGACGAGGAAGTCGAGCGGGCGGTGGCCGAGGCGGCCAAACTGGGCACGGTGAAATTCCTGGCCAATATCGCAGGGCTGCAGCACATCGATTCGGTTGAAAATTTCCCCATGGAAAAATACGACCTGATGCAGCGCATCATGCTGCGGGCCCCCTTTCTGCTCTCCAAACTGGTCATTCCGCACATCAAAAAGAGCAGCGACGGGATCGGCGCCATCGGCAACATGGCCTCGGTCCACGGCCACATCTGCACGGTCAACAAGCCGGTATACAACATCACCAAATTCGGCCTGCGGGCCCTGAGCCAATCGATCGCGGCGGAGGGCGGGGGTAAAATCCGGTCTTTTACCGTCAGCACCGGGTTCGTCAAAACCCCCCTGGCCCTCAAGCAGATCCCCGCCCAGGCCGAGCAGCGGGGCATCAGCCCGGAAGCCGTGGTGCGCGACGTGATGATGGGCGCCTCGCGGGTCAAGGAGATGATGGCCCCGATCGAGGTCGCCAACCTATTTCTGTTCGGCTTTTCGCGCTTCTCAAAATACCTCGTGGGCGGCGATCTGCTCTTCGACGGCGGCATGGTGCTGACCTATTAAGCACCACGGGTTTGCCGGCCAACCCGAATCGACCGGCCTTCGCCTCCGGCCGATTCATCTGGAAGCCCTGACGGATGGATCTTCACTCAACACCATGACATGCAGGAAAACCCCCAGGAGGTCTGCCATGCCCAGCATCCACCCGTTCCGCGCCGATTTGAAAGCGCGCATGAAAAAAGGCAAAATCGTCAGCATGCGGGAGGCGGTCGAGATCATTCAGGACGGGGACACCCTCGCCACCGAGGGGTTTGTGGGGATCGGCTTTGCCGAAGGGGTCGCCAGGGCGCTGGAGGAACGGTTTCTCGCCACCGGCCATCCCCGCGGCCTGACCCTGATCTATGCCGCCGGCCAGGGGGACGGAAAGGAACGGGGCCTCAACCATCTGGCCCACGAGCATCTGGTGCAGCGGGTGATCGGCGGCCACTGGGGCCTGGCACCCAAGCTGCAAAAGCTGGCGCTGAACAACCGGATCGTGGCCTACAACCTGCCCCAGGGGGTGATTTCGGTCATGTTCCGGGACATCGCCGCCAAGCGTCCGCGGACCATCACCACCGTCGGTCTGGGGACTTTCGTGGACCCGCGCAACGGCGGCGGCAAGATCAATGCCCTGACCACCGAGGAGCTCGTCGAGCTGATCACATTCGACGGGCAGGAATACCTGGCGTACAAAACGCTGCCCATCGACATCGCCGTCATCCGGGGCACCACTGGCGACATGGACGGCAACATCTCCATGGAGAAGGAAGCCCTCTTCCTGGAGGCCCTGCCCATGGCGATGGCCGCCAAAAACAGCGGCGGGCTGGTCATCGCCCAGGTGGAGCGCCTGGCCGACCGCGGGTTTCTCAGATCCCGGGAGATCAAGATCCCCGGCATCCTGGTGGACTGCGTGGTCGTGGCGGAAAAGCCGGCGCACCATCAGCAGACCTTCGCGGTGGACTACAACCCCGCGTTCACCGCGGAGTTGAAGGTGCCGCTGACGGAAATCGCGCCGCTGCCCCTGGACGCGCGCAAGATCATCGCCCGCCGGGCGGCGTTTGAACTCAAACCCAACGCCATCGTCAATCTGGGTATCGGCATGCCCGAGGGGGTGGCTGCGGTATCCTGCGAGGAGGGGATCCTGGATCTCCTCACCCTGACCGCCGAGCCGGGAATTATCGGCGGCATCCCCTCCGGCGGTCTGAATTTCGGGTCCGCCACCAATGTCGAGGTCCTTGTGGATCAACCGGCCCAGTTTGACTTTTACGACGGCGGCGGTCTGGACATCGCCTTTCTGGGCCTGGCCGAAGCGGACCGCCACGGCAACGTCAACGTCAGCAAATTCGGTCCCAAGCTCGCCGGCGCCGGCGGCTTCATCAATATCAGTCAAAACGCCAAGCGGGTCTGTTTTTTGGGGACCTTCACCGCCGGCGGCCTCAAAACCGCCGTCGCCGACGGGAAGCTGGCCATCCAGCAGGAGGGCGGTCAAAGAAAGCTGATGGCCGACGTGGAGCATGTCACCTTCAGCGGCCGCTATGCGGCGGCGAAAAATCAGCCCGTACTTTACATCACCGAGCGTTGCGTCTTCCGGCTGGGCCCCGAGGGCCTGGAGCTGGTCGAGATCGCACCGGGGATCGATCTTGAAAAGGACATCCTATCCAATATGAACTTCACCCCCATCATGCGGGAGGCGCCCCGAACCATGGATCCCCGCATTTTCATGCCGGACAAGATGGGGATTCAAACCGACCTGCTGGACGTTCCGATTGCCGATCGCATCCTCTACAATTCCGACGAAAACATGCTCTTCATCAACTTCGAAGGGCTGACGGTGGATTCAACCGAAAAGATCGAGATGATCAAGGCGCGTGTGGAAGCCCTCTGCCGGGAAGCCGGCAAGCGGGTCGTCACCGTCGTCAACTACGACAATTTCAACATCAGGCCCGAGCTGATCGATGAATACACCCAAATGGTCAAATACGTGGTGGAAGCGTTCTACGAGCAGGTCCACCGCTATACCACCAGCGCATTTTTGCGCATGAAGCTCGGGGAGGAGCTCAAAAAACGCCACCTGGCGCCGCACATGTACGAAACCGCCAAAGAGGCCCGCGCGGCGATCAAAAAATAAGACCGTGCGGCCGCCTCCCGGCTATGGCCCCGGCAAAAAAGTAATTCCACAGCTGACTTGTCTTTTTTTCCTCTACCGGTTTGCACCCGACGCCGATTTTAGAAATTGGCGTCTTTTTTTTGCGAGCTTCAATCTGAAAAGGAAAACCGTTTTGAAAAACACCGAGACACTTTTTGCAGAAGGGGTTGACTACACCTCGGATTTCGCCAGGAGATGGGTGCTGGTGATTGACGCTTTGCACAAGCGAAGCAACCAGGCCCTCAGAAACACGGAACGAGAGCATGTTTTGGCTGCACCCTATAAAATGGTCCTGGACGGCAGGACATTTGACAAACCGGTTAATTACACGCTGGTCAAGCTCAACCCACCCGACGGTTTTGTCAAAAAGCACACCCGGGCGGTGATGGGAATTTCTCCCCGGGCGGGCAGAAGGGCGGGTATCGCAGGGACCATGGATGTTTCGCAGGCAACCGTCCTGCTTGAACTGGGCTATGAGGTTTATTGGGTGATTTTCACCAGAGAACCGGAACCCGGACAAACGATTCCCGACACTTTCGAAGCCATCAAGGCTTTCATTGAGCTGGTTTCGGAGCGCCACCCGCACCCCAGCGGGCCCATCCTTGTGGCCAATTGCCAGGCTGGCTGGGCAACGTTTTTTACAAAACTCAAGTATCGTGAATTGAAGTTCACCCTCATTCCAATTGCTTCACCACTATCCTATTGGGCGGGCAATCGGTGGGGGGTGTCCATGAGGCCCTATGGCGGATTATCGGGCGGGGCGCTTATTCCCGCTTTTTTGAGCGATTTGGGAAACGGAGAATTTGACGGCGCTTTGCTGGCTGGGAATTTTGAAACCCATTCGTTGACCAACACGGCGTTTGCGAAAATCATGCGCGCGCTGATGAAGGTTGATGTTGAAAGAATCAAATTCCTGCAAATGGAAAAATGGTGGAATTGGTACGCGCGGCTCAACAAGGAGGAGATTCTATGGGTGCTCATGAATCTTTTCATCGGCAACAAGCCAGAGCGCGGAGAGCTGGAAATTGATGGCGAAAAAATCGACATGCAAAATTTTGATGACCTGCTGGTCGTTTTTTCTTCCCAGGGTGATGATATTGCGCCTCCGTCCCAGTGCCTTAAGTGGATTCCCAAGGTCTACGACAGCTTGGATACGCTCAAGCGACTCGGTAGACGGATCGTTTATGTGATCCACCCCAAAGCGGGTCATTTGGCCATTTTTCTTTCAGGAATCGTTGCCCGAAAACATCTCGGACCGGTAGTAGCCCACATCGGGCAACTGGAAAGCCTGGCGCCAGGCCTTTATGAGGCAATCCCTCGGAATGATGGCTCACTGATAATTGAGGCGCGAACTTTCAAGGATATCCAAAAACTGGACGACTGCTCGGGGAAAGAATTGGAGCCGATGTTTGAAACAATCTCCGC
Source organism: Desulfobacteraceae bacterium (assembly GCA_022340425.1). Classification (NCBI taxonomy): domain Bacteria; kingdom Pseudomonadati; phylum Thermodesulfobacteriota; class Desulfobacteria; order Desulfobacterales; family Desulfobacteraceae; species Desulfobacteraceae bacterium. The sequence continues at coordinate 31,131 of JAJDNY010000056.1, forward strand.
GGTTTCAAAATTTAATCTGGGGCTTTATGAAACCTTTGTGAGTCCCATTGCGAGATCACTGACCAATAAGGGCATTGCAGGATTGGTCAGGGAAATGAATCCGCTGCGGTTGTCAAGATACCCATTTTCCAGCTTGAATCCGTTTCTTTTCCCCCTGACTTTTGCGGTTCCGTTGATCGAAAAACCTCAATTTCAATTGGATCAGGAAAATTTTTTCTTGGCACTGGAGAGAGCCGTCAATGAGACCGGAATCGCCCTGCTTGATCTTTTTACCCAAGCAAGAGCCATGGCATATGAGGCGATTGTCGAGGCAAATTACAATAATTTTCTAACCCGCTGGTTTTTTAGAAATCCTTTCATAGGCCATTGATTATTGTGGCTCCAAATTGTACATTGACTCGCCTTACCACACTCTCAACCAAGGAGCACCCCATCATGTCACCCCTGATCAGAACCGCGCTGGGTCTGGCCCTGCTGCTGGCCGTCCCGGCCGTCGCACTGGCCGCCGACCCCGCCCCGGGAACACAGCAGCTGGAGGAAATCGTCAAGCGGGTGATCCGCGAAAACCCCAAGCTGCTCTACGACACCATCACCCAGTACCACCGGGAGCTTCAGGTCCGGCAGCGGCAGCAGCAGTTGGAAAGCAGCTTCAACAACCGGATCGCCGACCAGGCGGCGCCCCACAACCCGGTCAAGGGCCCTGAGAACGCCGTCGTGACCATCATCACCTACACCGATTTCGAGTGCCCCTACTGCGCCCGCGGGGCTCAGACGGTCGAAGAGATACTGGCGCTCTACCCCGAAACAACCCGCCTGGTGTTTAAAAACCTGCCGCTCAACTCCCACGAAAACGCCCTCCCCGCAGCCCGCGCGGCGCTGGCGGCCCACCGGCAGGGGAAGTTCTGGGGATACCACGACCTGCTGTTCCAGAACAGCGGCCAGTTGAGCGACGAGCGCCTGGTTGCGCTGGCCGGGGAGCTGGGGCTTGACGTGGCGCGCTTCGACCGCGACCGGCAATCGGATGAGATCGCAGCCGAAGTCGAGGCCGACCGCAAACAGGCCGCCGCCCATAACATCGGCAGCACCCCCACCTTCGTGATCAACGGGGTGGTGGTCACCGGTGCCCAGCCGCTGCCTGAATTCCAGCGCGTGATCGACCGGCTGCTGGCCGAAGCCGCCCCAAAAAAAGCGGCTCAGTAAGAGCGGGCGGCGATGGCGTGCCCGGCGGGCCTCAAGCGGAGCGGTAAAGCCGCAGGCTGTTGGAGACCACCGTCAGGCTGCTCAGCGACATCGCCAGCGCGGCCATGATGGGGTGCAGATTGCGCAGGAAATCCGGCACGAAGGTCAACGGGTGGAGGGCGCCGGCGGCGACCGGAATCAGGATGATGTTGTAGACGAAGGCCCAGAAAAGGTTCTGCCGGATGGTCCGCAGGGTCGCCCGGCTGAGACTGATGGCCTTGGGAATCCCGTCCAGACTGCCGCTGGAGAGGATCACGTCGGCGGCTTCGATGGCCACATCGGTGCCGGTGCCGATCGCCAGGCCGACATCCGCCTGGGCGAGCGCCGGCGCGTCGTTGATGCCGTCCCCCACCATCCCCACCTTGGCCCCCTTTTCCCGCAGCTCTCGGATCTGGCGGGATTTCTCATCGGGCCGCACCTCGGCAAATACCGCATCGATGCCCACCTGGTCGGCGATGGCGTGGGCGGTCTGGGCGTTGTCCCCGGTCAGCATCACCACCCGCAGCCCCTGGCGATGCAGGGCCGCAATCGCCGTCTGGGAATCGGGCTTGAGAGTGTCGGAAACGGCGATCAGCCCGGCCGGCTCTTCATCCAGCACGACCACCATGACGGTTTTGCCCTGGGCTTGGAGTTCGCCCACTATTTTCGCGACAGCGGCCGCCTCACCTCCGGGGGCTTCAAACCAGCCGGGTTTGCCGATGCGCACCTGGCGGCCGTCAACCCGGGCGCTCACCCCCAAGCCGCCGGCGGCCTTGAAATCCTCCGCCGGCGGCAGGCTCAGCCCGCGCCGGTCGGCCTCGGCCACGATGGCCTTGCCGATGGGGTGTTCCGAACCCTTTTCAGCCGCGGCGGCGATTTGCAGCAGGCTCTGATCCGATTCCAAGACCTCGCCCAGCGGCGCCAGGTCCGTCACCGCCGGCCGGCCGGCGGTGATCGTGCCGGTCTTGTCCAGCACGATCGTGTCCAGGTGCGCCGCGGTCTCCAAGGCCGTACCGCTCTTGAAGAGGATCCCCTTTTCAGCCCCCTTGCCGGTCCCGGCCATGATGGCCGTCGGCGTGGCCAGCCCTAAAGCGCAGGGGCAGGCGATCACCAGCACGGCCACCAGCCGGATCATGGCCGGCACAAAAGCCCCGCCGATGGCCCACCACAGCGCAAAGACCACCAGGGCGACACCGATCACGGTGGGCACGAACACCCCGGCGACTCGGTCGGCCAGGGCCTGAATAGGGGCCTTGCTGCCCTGGGCCTCCTGCACCAGGCGGATGATCTGGGCCAGCGCGGTCTCCTTGCCCACCCGGGTCGCCCGCATGGTGAGCACGCCCTCCTGGTTGAGAGTCCCGCCGGTCACCCGATCCTCCGGCTTTTTGTCCACCGGCAGGGGCTCGCCGCTCAACATGGACTCGTCCACCGCCGAGCGTCCCGCCAACACCTCGCCGTCCACCGGAATGCTCTGACCGGGGCGCACCACCAGCCGGTCGCCCACCGCGACTTCGGCCAGCGACACTTCCCGTTCGCCCGCCGCGGTCAGCACCACCGCGGTCTTGGGGCTCAGGTCCATCAGCTTGCGAATGGCCGCCCCGGTGCGCCCCTTGGTGCGGGACTCCAGCATCTTGCCCAGCTTGATCAGGGTGATGATCACCGCGGCGGTCTCAAAATAGACATGCGCGCCCAGTGCGGGCAGCAGCAGGACGGCCATGGAATAGAAGTAGGCCGCCGAAGCGCCCATGGCCACCAGCACGTCCATGTTGGCGGTGCGGTTGCGCAGGTTTTTCCAGCTACCGACATAGTAATCCCAGCCGGTGTAGAACTGCACGGGGGTCGCCAGTGCCCAGAAGAGCCAGTTGACCCACGGGGCGTGGCTCCAGGCGCCGATCAAAGCGAAATCCCGCGCCATGCTGAGGAGGATAAGGGGTGTGGTCAGCACCAGCCCCACCACAAACTTGCGGGTCTGGTCACGGATTTCGGCCCGCCGGGCGGCCGCCTCCGCATCTTCCACACTTTCCCCGGCCTCGGGCAAAAGCGCCTCAAACCCGGCCGCTGAGAGCGCGGCGGCCATATCCGCCGGGCTCGCCAGATCGGGCAGGTATTCGACGACGGCCTGCTCCGAGGCGAAATTAACCGCCGCCGAGAGCACCCCCGGGACCTTGGCATCCAGGCTGCGTTCGATGTTTCGGGCGCAATTGGCGCAGGTCATGCCCCGCACCGGGAAGGCGACCGTCGCGGTGGGCACCTTGAAGCCGGCCTGTTGGATCTGCGCCAGAATCTCCTTGACGGCAACCGCCTTGGAGTCAAAGGTGACGCTCGCCCGCTCGGCGGCAAAATTCACGCTGACCGCTTCGACCCCGGCAAGCTTCCGAACGGTGCGCTCGATGTTGAGTGCGCAGTTGGCACAGGTCATCCCGGCAACGGGAATATTGATGCTGGTGGCTGGCATCGGCTCCGCCCTCACTCCGCCGCCGGGTAGTTGATCTCCCGCAGTATCTGCAGGATCTTGGCGCGGCTGGCCGGCGCCTCCCAGGCAACCGTGACGGCCTTGGCCTGGGGGTCGCCGGCCACTGAAAGGACCCCGGCGATCTCGGCCAGCTCGTTTTCAATGGTGCGCGTACAGTGCCCGCAGGAAATATTGGGGATTGAAAAGGTGTGGGTTTCCATGGCGGTTGCCTCCTCAGATTGCGGTTTCCGGCAGGTTGCGCCAAGCGGCAACCCGCCGGGAAAAGAAGCCGGGGGAAAACCGTGGGCGCTTGTCTTGAAAATACAAACTTAAAGTAAACCCGAACCAGGGGAGTTCAAGGTTGCCGGAAGGGGTCGGCACGGAGGGTCCAAAGCACTTTCAAATGATGCCAATTTTTTTCACCAGCCAAAAACTGTTCGATGGTTGAAAACATTCCCGTCCGCCCCCAACAGTCAGATAAAAATTTGATTTCTTTTTATTTTTAGCTCTTCAGAGGCTAACCGCAGCCATGGAAAATCCTTGACATAATTTCCCGATATTCCTAACTTGAGCGCGTTAGGCATTGACCGCCAAATGCAAAGGAACCCCCATGAGCTGCAGTGCCCCCCTCAGCGCCAGCATGGAAGACTACCTCGAAGCGATCTACCACATCGTGGCCGAGAAGCAGGCCGCCCGGGCCAAGGACATCGCCCAGCGCCTGAAGGTCAACAATTCCTCGGTCACCGGCGCCTTGCGGGCCCTCTCGGAAAAGGGGCTCATCAACTACGCCCCCTACGACGTCATCACCCTCACCTCCGAGGGAAAGCAGCTGGCCGAAGAGATCGTTCGCAAACATGAGGCGTTGAAGGATTTTTTCACCACGATTCTGCACATCAGTGAGGAGGAGGCCGAGAAGGCCGCCTGTGGCATGGAGCACACGGTTTCGCCCAACATCCTCGACCGGCTGATGCGCTTCACCGAATTTATGGAGATCTGCCCCCGGGGCGGGGTGAGCTGGATCGACAATTTCTGGGAAAACGTGGAGAAGGGCTGCGACCGGATGGAGCCTTACGAAGACTGTCAGCGCTGCATCCAGGACTGCCTGGCGGAGTTCGATGCCAAAAAGGCCCAGATCGACGCCAGCGAGGGCGAGACGGTCCTGCGCGACCTCACCCGCGGCCAGCGCTGCAAACTGCTGAAAATCAGGGGCCGCGGCGATGTCAACCGCAAACTCAAGGCCATCGGCGCAGCCCGGGGCAGCATTTTCGAAGTCGAAAACGTCAACAGCCCGGACCGGGTGATGGACGTCAAGGTCAAGGGCTATCACATCTCCCTGCGCCAGGACGAAACCGCCAAAATCGTGGTGGAACCCCTGGGCTGAGCCCCCCCGCGCTGGCAAACGGTCAGCTGAATCCCAGCAGCCGCCCCCCCTGCCACACCCCGAAAGCCGCCAGCCAGGCCAGAGAAGTGCTGTAGACGATGCTGAAGGCCATCCAGCGCAGCGAGCCGGTTTCCCGCCGGATGGCCGCGATGGTGGCCAGGCACGGCAGATAGAGGAGCACGAAAACCATCATCGCCAAGGCCGAAAGGGGCGTCATGCCGGCCCTGTGGAGGGCGCGTTGGAGGGCGTCGCCCTCGTCGGCCGAGTCCACGGCGTGCAGCACCCCCAGGGTGCTGATGACGATCTCCTTGGCCACAAACCCCGTCAGCAGGGCCACACCGCCGCGCCAGCTGATGCCGATGGGGGCGAAAACGGGTTCCAGCGCCCGGCCGATCCGCCCGATATAGGACTTTTCGATGCGCTCGGCCTCCCGGGCGCTTTCAACTGCGGCGAGCGCCGCGCGGTGTTCCGCCGCGATGGCCGCGCGCGCCTCGGGTGGGGCGTTGAGAAGGCGCTCGCTGAAGGCCGCGTCGATCCGCTTGGCTTGCGCCGCGTGGTCGGTGGCGTATTCGATCTGGCGCGGGAATGCGGTCAGAAACCAGACGATCACCGCTCCCGCCAGAATGATCCCGCCCATCTTGCGCAGAAAGATTTTGCTGCGGTCCCACATGTGAATCATCAGGCTTTTGAGCATCGGCACCCGGTAAGGCGGCAGTTCCATCACGAAGGGGGCATCGGCCCCGCGCAGGAGGGTGGAGCGCATCAACCGTCCGGTGACGATCGAAACCAGAATTCCGGTCAGATAGATCGCAAAGATCACCGTCCCGGCCCGCGGGCCGAAAAAGGCCCCGGCCAGAATGATGTAGACCGGCAGTTTGGCCGAACAGGACATGAAGGGCGTGATCAGGATGGTGAGTTTGCGGTCCTTCTCGCTCTCCAGGGCACGGGCGGCCATGACCGCCGGCACGTTGCAGCCGAACCCCATCAGCATGGGAATGAAGGACTTGCCGTGCAGCCCGATGAGGTGCATGATCCGGTCCATCAGGAAGGCGGCCCGGGCCATGTAGCCGGTGTCTTCGAAAAGGGCGATGAAAAAGAAGAGGATCAGAATGTTGGGCAAAAAAACGATGATGCTGCCCACCCCGGCGATGATGCCGTCGAGCACCAGGTCCTTCAGCAACCCCTCGGGCAGCAGGGCCCTGAACCCCTGGGCGACCCAGCCGACACCGGCATCGATCCAATCCATGGGATAGGCCCCCAGGGTGAAGGTCAGCTGGAACATGGCCCAGATGAAAAAAAAGAAGATCGGGAAACCGAGAAAGCGGTTGGTGAGCACCAGGTCGATGTTGCGGGAGATGTCCACCCGCTGCCGCGTGGAGGTGGTCATCACCTCCTTGACGATCCCGGCGATGAACCCGTAGCGCTCATCGGTCATCAGGATTTCGGGGTCCTCGTCGAAGCGGTCCCTCAGGCGGCTGCGCAGCCGCGCGGTTTCGGCCAGAATCTCGGAACCGAAGGCGCCGGCCTTTTCCAGCACACGCGCTTTGACGATCTTGTCGTCCTCGAGCAGCTTGATCGCCGTCCAGCGCGGTTCGTAGGGCGGCGAAAAGTCGCTGCGGGCGGTCATGAAATCCCGCAGGGCGCCGATCGCCGCTTCGATATCCTTGCTGTACTTGACCTTGCGACTGGGCGCGGCCGCCGCCCCGCGCTCCGAGAGCGCGATGGCCTGGCCGACCAGCGCGTCGATGCCCTCGTTCTTGTTGCCGACGGTGAAGACCACCGGCACCTCGAGCAGCTCCGAAAGCTTTCCGGCGTCGATCTTGATGCCCCGCGAACGGGCCAGGTCGGCCATGTTGAGGGCAAAGAGCACCTTGCAGTCCAGCTCCCGGACCTGGGTGGCCAGATAGAGGCTGCGCTCCAGGTTGGAGGCGTCGATGATGTCGATGACGACGTCGGGATGCGCCTCCAGCACGAAATCGCGGGCGACGATTTCTTCGATGGAAAACGGCGTCAAGCTGTAGGTCCCCGGCAAATCGACGATCTTGAGCGCGTAGCCGTCGCGCTGGATGATGCCTTCCTTCTTCTCGACGGTTACCCCCGGCCAGTTGCCGACCTTCTGGCGGGTGCCGGTGAGGTTGTTGAAAATCGTGGTTTTGCCGGAATTGGGGTTGCCGGCCAGGGCGATGGTGAGGCGTTTGGCGGGAGGGGTCATGTCAGCGAAGGCTTTCAACGGTTATCTGGGCCGCCTCCTCCACCCGCAGGGAGAGGTGCGCGCCCTTGACCACGATTTCGATGGGGTCCTTCAATGGCGCGTATTTCTCCACCCGGATCTCCGTCCCCTTGATCATCCCCATCTCCAGGATGCGCCGCCGCAGGGCCCCGTTGCCGCCGATGCGGACGATCGTCGCCTGCTGTCCTTCCCGCATTTCACTCAAACGCATGCTGTTCACTTTCGGGACTTTGCACCAAAATTTTTAGGGACAGGCCGCGGCCGATCACCAGGCGGTTGAAGGCCAGTGCCACGACCACCTGCCCGTTTCCGGTGTTGGTCACCACCTCGATCGCGTCGCCCACCCGCATCCCCATGGCCATGAGGCGCAGGCGGGCGGCCGAGCCGCCGCGAAAGCCGCTGATCACCATTTTCTCGCCGGGCCGCGCCATTGCCAGCGGCATCTCCACCTGCCGGGACTGCATGCACTCCGAACAGATGCCGTAGATCTCCATCTTGTGCTGCAGCATATGAAACCCGTGGGCCGCCGCTATCTGCCCTTGCAGCCTTTCCAGCCGGTCGTCGGTGAACTCGATAATCCGGCGGCATTTGGTGCAGACCATGTGGTCGTGGTGCTGGCCGAGATGCCGGTGTTCAAAGCGGATGACGCCGTTGTCGAACCGGTGTTTGCGGGCGAAGCCGAAATGGCACATCAGGTTGAGGGTCTCCCGCACGAAGGCGGCGTCGGTCGTGTCGCCGTTTTCGGATACCAAGGCCGCCAGTTCGCTGGCGGTGACATGCTGCTCGGTCTGCAGGAACGTTTCCACCACCCGCAGCCGTTCATCGAAGCGGTCGATTTTCTCCTGCTCGAAAAGCTTGATGAACTGCTGTTTTTCCTGTTGATGCAGTTGACGCATGGCGCAATCCGCTCCCCTGATCTCCACCGGTGCCGGCCCAGGGCGGCATACCGGGCCCATCAACAGCGACCCTGTTTGGCCCCTTGCCGCTGGCGTCACCGCCCGCGCCCCGGCTAAAAATTTTCTCACCACCATCTCAAATTATGGCTCTTGAGCGGCCCGTCAATTTTTGGCAGAGCCAACTGAATACGGATAGGCGAAAATTTTGTCAAGCACTTTATAACGGTGCGAATCCAAAACAGGCCTGGGTTTAACAGGAGAAACGAACCGGACCCTCTGCAATGGTTCGGATCTAGAGGTGCCATCCCGGATCCCACTCTTCGATCCTTCGGGGCCAATCCCAAAGACTGGCGGCCCGCAAAGACGGCGCTGGATTTTGGTTCGTCCAAATGGCACGGCCGTCGACCCCCATCGGGGTGTGGGTCGATGGGCGTAACCCGGCAGACGGGCCAACGGAGGAACAGGATGTGAAATTGTTTCTGGCCGGAACCCTTACCCCAGGTGTTTGATCACATCCTCGGAAAGGGTGTCGTCATGGGCTTGAAAGACCGGGATCAATTCCGCGGCAATGTCCTTGATGGACTTGATTTTCTTTTCCTTCATGACCGCCTGGATCTTCTCGACCCCCTCCTCGATCAATCTCAAGCCTTCGGCGATGGCGATGACATCTTTGCGTTCCATGGTCGGCGTCTCCTTTGCAGTTCGGCCACATCGGCGGCGTATTTGAAGGTTTAAGGGCAAATTTGATTCTAACCACTGCCAGAATTCAATGCAACCCCCGGTTGCGGCGGGCGCTCCCTATCAACCCGAAGTCTTTTTGAGCGCAAACCGTTGGTTTTTTCCGCCCCATACCTTGACGACCGCCTGTGCCGCATTAAAATAGGTGAAAGCGCGCGTGAGTGCGCTTGAGTCATGTGAAAGCCATCGGCTTTTTCATTCACTCCTCCTTAAGGGGTGGCTCTTCGGAGCCACCCTTTTTTGGTTGTTTCCCACCGGCCAGATCCCATCCCCCTTGTGAAGGTTTTTTCCGCGCCGTTCCGCGACCCTCTTGTTTTGAGATATCGCCTGTATTAAGATGCCCCCTTTCCAATTTTACGGCCACCTGGAAATGGGCGGCTAATAACCTTCAGGTCAACTCAAAACCGCGGCGGCCTTTTGGCGGGCCGCCGCGCGGAATCAGGGCCATGAAACAGCCGAGCCGCTGGGTGGTTTTCCTCATCGCGCTGGCCCTCTGGGGACTTTCGCCCATGAACGCGGGCGCCCGGGAGCTGCCGGTGATCCGTATCGGCATCCTGCGGGACGGCCCGGCCGTGCGCTTTCCGGAAACCCGCGCGATCCTGCAGGAGGAGATTCTGGCGTTGACCACCGCCGAGTTTGACGTGCGCTTTCCGCCCGCCGCGGACCGCGACGGCAACTGGGAGCCGGCCCGCATCCGCGCTGCCCTGGACGGTCTCCTGGCCGACCCGCAGGTCGATATCGTGGTCACCCTGGGGGCCATCGCCTCCAATGAAGCCTTCCGCCGCGGCCCACTGCCCAAACCGGTTATCGCCGCGGCCGTAATCGACGCCAAGCTTCAAAACCTGCCACGGCGCAACGAGGGCAGCGGCGTGCGCAACCTCGCCTACATCGATGCCTTCAAAAGCTTCGAACGCGACATCCGGGCGTTTCATGAGCTCACGGGACTGCGGCACCTCGGCGTCCTGGTGGACCACCTGCTGCTGGCCGAATTCCCCCGGCTGCAGTCCGCCGCCGAAGACCTTGGCCGGCAGTTGGGGGCCCGGATCACCCTCCAACCGGTGACGGCCGACCCCGAGGCCGCCCTGGCCCTCCTGCCCCGGGACGTCGACGCGGTTTATATCACCCCGCTGCTGCGTTTCCCGCCGGAGGCCTTTCAGCTGCTGACCGCGGAACTCAAATGCCGCCGGCTGCCGAGCTTTTCCATGTGGGGCCGGGACGAGGTCGCCCTCGGGATTTTTGCCAGCCTGGCGCCGTCCACGGATTTCGAGCGCCTAGCGCGCCGGATCGCTCTCAACATCCAGCGCATCCTGTTGGGCGAGGCCCCGGAAGACCTGCCGGTCTCCTTTGCCGCCGGCCGCCGGCTGAGCATCAACATGGCGACGGCGCGGGCGATTGACCGCAGTCCCGGGTGGTACCTGCGCACCGAGGCCGATCTCATCCACGACGACCCCCAGGAGGGAGGCCATCGGCTGACCTTGAAAAGCGCCATCGACGAAGCCCTCAGCGCCAACCTGGAGCTGGCTGCCGCAGGCCGAGCGGTCAGCGCCGGCGAAGCCAGCGTCGATGAGGCCCGCAGCTCCCTGCTGCCGCAACTGGACGTCGCCAGCCAGGGAGTCGTGATCGACGAGGACCGCGCCGAGGCCAGTTTGGGCCTACAGCCCGAGCGCGTCTGGCAGGGCACGGCCAGCCTCAGCCAGCTGCTTTACTCCGAGGAGGCCTGGGCCGACTACGCCATCCAGCAGCATTTGCAGGCGGCCCGGGTCAAGGAACGCGACGCCCGCCTGCTGGACGTCGTCCTGGAAACCGCCGAGGCCTACCTCAACCTGCTGCGGGCCGAGAACTTCGCCCGCATTCAGCAGGACAACCTGCGCTTGACGCGCGCCAACCTCGAACGCGCCCGGGTGCGGCTCTCCACCGGGATGTCCGACCGCTCCGAGGTTTTCCGCTGGGAAAGCGCCATCGCCACCAGCCGCAGAAACGTCCTGGAGGCCCAGGCAACCGTCCGCCAGGCGATGCTGCAGCTCAACCGCCTGCTGCACCGGCCGCAGGAGGATGTCATCAGCGCCGCCGAAACCGACCTGGACGACCCCCTGCTGATGATCGCCGACCCGCGAATGCTGCACTGGATGGACAGCCCCCGAGACTTCGATCGTTTGCGGGACCTGTTGGTGCGCGACGGCCTGAGGCTTTCCCCGGACCTCAACCGCCTGGATTTCGTCATCGCCGCCCAGCAGCGCGCCTTGGTGGCCGCCAAACGCGCCCACTGGCTGCCCACCGTCCTCCTGCAGGGCAGCGTCAGCGAGGCCTTTGCGACATCCGGCGCCGGTTCGCAAAGCCCCGAGTTCCAAGTGCTGCCGGAGCTGCCGCCCCTGACCCTGCCCGAGGCCGACGACACCGACTGGCGCGTTGCCCTCCAGGCGCGCCTGCCGCTTTTCACCAGCGGCGGTCAGTCGGCCAAGGTCCGCCGGATCAGCGAGGAGAAGGCCCGCCTGCAGCTGGAGCGGCGGGCGGCGGCCGAGCGCGTCGAGCAGAAAATCCGCAGCGCCCTTTTCCAGACCAGCGTTTCCTATCCAAACATCCGACTGTCGCGCGACGCCGCCCAAGCGGCGCGCCAGAACCTCAACCTGGTCACCGACGCCTACACCCGCGGGGCCGTCCCCATCGTCACCCTGCTGGACGCCCAGAACAACAGCCGGGTGGCCGAGCAGGTGGCAGCCAACGCCGTCTACAACTTCCTGATCGACCTGATGCGCGTCCAGCGGGCCGCCGGTCGGTTTTCGCTGCTGATGGCCGCCGAGGAGCGTGAAGCCTGGCTCCAGGAGCTCGACAGCCTTTACCGCGCTCCGCGGGCGGCCCCGCAAACCCCCTGACGGGCCGCCCCACGGACGTCTGTTCCAGCCGCCGAGGATAGTCGATAAGATGATACCGAAACCGCTGTCGTTTACACTGGTCTGCCTGATGGTGGCCGCCCTGCAGGGCTGCGGCAGGGGCGATGAGCCCCCCCGCCGGGAGCCGGTGCGACCGGTCCGCTGTGTGCGCGTGGCGCCCACACCGGCCGCGGAAGTCCGCACCTTTGCCGGCATCAGCAAGGCGGCCCGCGAATTCAGCCTCAGTTTCCGCGTCGGCGGCACCATCGCGTTCATCGGGGTCGCCGTCGGCGACCACCTGCAGGCGGGTCAGCCGATCGCCCGCCTGGACCCCACCGATTACCAGCTGAACCTCCGCAAAGCCGAGGCCGCCCTGGCCAGCGCCGAGGCCGAGACCCGCAACGCCGCCGCCAATTTCGAGCGCATGCGGGCCCTCTACGAAAACCGCAATGCCTCCCGCAACGATCTGGACGCCGCCCGCGCGGCCTACGAATCCAGCCAGGCCAGTGTCCGCGCGCTTCACCAGCAGGCCGCGCTGGCTCGCCGCCAGCTGGACTACACCCGCCTGAACGCACCGGCCGCGGCCTGCGCCGTGGCCCAGGTGCCGGTGGAGGTCAACGAGAACGTGACCCCCGGTCAGGCCGTGGCCGTGATCGCCTGCGGCAGTCAGCCAGAGGTCAAGGTGGCCGTCCCGGAGGGCGTCATCGGCCGCATCCGGGAAAAGGGGCGGGCCACGGCAACCTTCGACATCATCCCGGATGAAGCCTTTGCGACGGTGGTCACCGAGGTGGGGGTCGCGGCGGTGGGAGGCGACACCACCTTTCCGGTCACCGTCCGTCTGGAGACCGCCGACAGCCGCATCCGGCCCGGGATGGCGGCCGCGGTCAGCTTCTACCTGGAAGGCGCCGCCGGGCGGATCTTCCTGCCGCCCGCCGCCGTGGGCGAAGACGAAAAGGGGCGGTTCGTCTTTACGCTGGAGCGCCTGGCAGGCGGTTTCGGCATCGCCCACCGCCGGGCGGTGGAGGTGGGCCCGATCGGGGCCGCGGGGCTGGAGATCGTCGCGGGGCTCAGCCCCGACGAGCTGGTGGTGACCGCGGGGGTCAGCCGGATCCAGGAAGGGCTCAAGGTCAAACTGCCGTAAAGACCCGTTTTTCCCCGGCGCAGCGCCGCCAGCGGGCATCCCAAGGACCGCTTGCCGTGAACATCACCCGCTTTGCGATCGAAAAAAACCGGATCACCACCGTTTCCCTGCTGATCGTCCTCCTCGGCGGGATCATGGCCTACCAGCGCTCGCCACGGGATTACGATCCGGGCTTCATCATCCGCGCGGCCCAGGTGGTGACCTATTTTCCCGGCGCCAGCCCCGAGCGGGTGGAGCTGCTGGTCACCGACAAGCTGGAAAAGGCCATCCAGGAAATCCCGGAACTGGATTACATCAAAAGCCAGTCCAAAACCGGCCTTTCCATCATTCGCGTGGAGATCCGGGAGCGCTACACGGCCATGCGCCCCATCTGGGACAACCTGCGGCGCAAGGTCGCCGCGGCCACCCCGGGGCTGCCCGAAGGGATCGTCGGCCCGTTTGTCAACGATGAATTCGGAGACGTCTTCGGCATCGTCCTCGGTCTGACCGGCGAGGGTTTCTCCTACCCGGAGCTCAAGGAGGTCGCCGACCAGATTCGGGACGAGCTGCTGCGCATCGAGGATGTCGCCAAGGTGGAAATTTACGGCGCCCAGGAAGAGCGCATCTTCGTGGAGTTCAACAACGCCCGCCTGTCCCGGCTGGGGCTCTCGCCCCACCAGCTGATGGGCATCCTGGAAGGCCGCAACATCATCATCCCCGGCGGCGACCTGGTGGTCGGACCCGAGCGGATCGTGCTGGAGCCTTCGGGCAATTTCGAATCGTTGGAGGACCTGCGCCGGACGGTCATCAGCATTCCCGGACAGCGGGAACTGCTGTTCCTGGAGGACATCGTCGACATCCGGCGCGGCACCGTCGACCCGCCCCGAACCCTGATGCACACCAGCGGCGCGCCCTCCCTGGGGCTGGCGGTCTCCATGCGCGCCGGCGGCAACCTGATCGAATTGGGCAGGGCCGTCAGGGCCACCCTGGAGCGTCTGGAGGGACGCTACCCGCTGGGCATCGAAATCGAAACCCTCAGCTTTCAGCCCGAGGAGGTGGACCGCAAGATTCTCAGCTTTCGGGACAACCTGCTGCAGTCCATGGGGGTGGTGGTCGCCGTGATGGTGGTCACCCTGGGCCTGCGCACGGGGCTGCTGGTGGCCTCCCTGATCCCCATGACGATCCTGATGGCCTTGGGCCTCATGTACCTGCTGGGGATCGGGCTGGACCAAGTGTCGCTGGCGGCCCTGATCATCTCTCTCGGCATGCTGGTGGACAACGCCATCGTGATGACCGAATCGATCATGGTCCAGATGGCCGAGGGCAAGGCGCGCGTGGCCGCAGCGGTGGATTCGGCCCGCGAGCTGATCGTGCCCCTCCTGACCTCCTCGCTGACCACGGCCGCGGCCTTTCTGCCGATTTTTCTGGCCAAATCCAGCACCGGCGAATACACCGCCCCGCTTTTCAAGGTGGTCTCCCTGACCCTGCTCTCCTCGTGGCTGCTGGCGCTGACCATGATCCCCATGCTGTGTGTCCGCTTCCTCCGGGTCGCGCCGCGCACGGAGCGCTTGGACTCCCGGGCCTACCGGTTCTACCGCTTCTTTCTGGTCACCGGCCTCAAGCACCGCGGCCTGACCCTGACGCTGGTGGCGCTGATGTTCGCCGCCGCGGTCTATGGCGCCCGTTTCCTGCCGGTGATCTTTTTCCCCCCCTCCGAGCGGGCCTATTTCAAGGCCGAACTGACCCTGCCGGCGGGCAGCGCCATCGAGACCACCGAAAGCGTGTTGAACGCGGTCGAGGCCTTCATCCGCGCCCGGCTGATGCCCCCTTCGGGGCGCGGCCAGGGGGTCGTCAGCTGGGCGAGTCACATCGCCTCCGACGGACCGCGCTTCGTGCTCCAGCACCAGCCCAACCCCGGCACCCCCGAACACGCCCTGATGGTGATCACCACCCCCGGCCCGGCTGCCATCGGCCCGGTGATGGATGCCCTGGACGCCTACGTTTCGCAGAATTTCCCCGATGCCGAGCTGAAAATGGACCGCATCGAAAACGGCCCACCCATCCGCCACCCGGTGGAATTCCGGATATCGGGCAAGGACCCGCATGTGCTCTTCGAAATCGCCGACGGGGTCAAGCAGCGCCTGCGCCGCCTGGACGGCGCCCGCAACATCAAGGACGACTGGGGGCAGCGCAGCAAGAAGCTCGTGGTTCAGGTCAACCAGCCGCGGGCCCGGCGCGCCGGGGTGACCAGCCGGGACATCGCACTGTCGCTTCAGACCGATTTGAGCGGATTCGAATTGAGCGCCTACCGTGAGGAAGACCAGGTGATCCCCATCGTTCTGCGCTCGGTGGCCGCCGAGCGCCAGGACATCGGCAAGCTGGAGAGCCTCAACGTCTACGCCCAGGCAACCGGCCGCTCGGTGCCCCTCAAGCAGGTGGCGGAAATCAGCCTCGCCTGGCAGTACGCCGAGATCGTGCGCCGCGACCGGCTGAAAACCGTGACGGTCAGTGCGGACCTCCTGCCGGGGGTGACGGCCAGCGAGATCACCCGCCAGATCGTACCCTGGCTGGAGGCCCAGGCGCCCACCTGGCCCGTCGGCTACCGCTTCGAGCTGGGCGGCGAGGCGGAAACCTCCGAGAAGGCCAACGCCTCCATCCGGGACCAGGTGCCGGCGGCGGTCTTCATCATCCTGCTGCTGCTGGTGGCCCAGTTCAATTCCCTGCGCCGCACCCTGATCATCATGGTGACCATCCCGCTGGGGTTCATCGGCGTGATCATCGGCCTTTTCGCCGCCCGTCTCTATTTCGGCTTCATGACCCTGCTGGGGATCATTTCCCTGGCGGGCATCGTGGTCAACAACGCCATCGTGCTGCTGGAGCGCATCCGGCTGGAGGAGGAGGTCAACCGCCTGACGCCCCAGCAGGCCGTCGTGGCGGCCGGCCAGCGGCGGCTGCGGCCCATCATTCTGACCAGCGCCACCACGGTTTTCGGCCTGCTGCCCCTCTACCTCTGGGGGGGTGCGATGTGGGCGCCGCTGACGGTCGCCATCATGAGCGGCCTGATCTTCGCCACCTTTCTGAGCCTGGTGGTGGTGCCCGTCTTATACGCGCTGCTCTTCCGGGTGGGGTTCAAGGACTATCGCGGGGCGTAGCGGGAGGGAAAAGGCTGCGGCATAGCAACCCACCCGCTATTCAATCAGCCCTTTTGATTTCAGCATGGGCAGCGGATCGACCAGTTGCCGGGCAAACCATCCGCAATAGTTTTTTTCTCCCATCGCCAGCGACAAAAGCTCCGAAAAATGCAGCGTCGGGATTTTATCTTTGCGGTTGCAGCGCAGCTCCAGGTTCAAGTGGCACATGGCGCAGGCGGTGACAATGCAGTCCGCGCCGATGTCCACTGCGCCCCTCATGATGTCGTTGACGATCGGGGTGACCACATCCGGGCGGGCGGCGGAAAGGAAGGTCCCGCAGCATTGGGATGCAAACGCCCAGCGCAGGGGTTCGGCACCAAGGGCTGCCAAGGTTTTTTCCATGAGCCCGTGGTAGTTTTTTTCATGCCGCATGTCCGGCGGGCGATTCAACATGCAGCCGTAGTATGGAACAAACCGGATGCCCGTCAGGGGTTTTTGGCGCCCGTTGAGATAAGGCTTCAAGTCCCGGCTCACCAGAAACTCGAAAAAGTGGATGATGCTCAGAGCCTGGTCAAAAGGCCGATCCCACATATTCTGATAATGTTTGCGTGCGGATTGACTTTTTTTCAGGAGCAGTTGGGCGTGCCGCAAACGCAACAGACAACTGGGGCAGGCCGCCAGCAGCATTTTTCCGGGAGGAACCAGGGACAGGTTGCGGGAGGCCAGATCAAAGGCCAGATCGGAGTGGATGCTGTGGGCCGAGGAGGTCCCGCAGCAGTTCCAGTCCGGCAACTCGACCAGATTGTATCCCATGCGGTGAAATACATTGATCAGGGACTGGTTGTTTTCCTTGGCCGAGGTGGCCAGAGAGCATCCCGGGAAATAACAGATATCGGTTTGTTTTACACCCGAAGGCGTGGCATCAGTCGGCATGGCTTCGCCCTTCCCATAGGCCATTGAAGAGATGCTTGATTTTGGCGATGTTTTTCACCCTGGAGGGCATCAAATCCAGTTTTCGTTTGGCGAGCATCTTAAGCCCCACATCCATGTCGGAAAACCAATCGCGGGTTCTGACCTTGTAGCGCAGCATGATTTCCAGTTTGTGCGTCCGCCCGTAGCGCGCCACCGTGTTTAAAACCTCCCGGTGAAACCCCAGGATGCCGGGTTCCGCCACCGGCACCTGCCTCTCCAGCGCGATCTGCCGCAGGGCGTCCATGATGGCCGCGATGTCGATGGCCATGGGGCAGGCCATCGAGCAGGTGTGGCACCCCACACACAACCAGATGGTGGCGCAGCTCAGCGCCTGCTCCGTCTGTTTGAATTGCAACAGGCGAATGACACCGTGCGGGTGATAATCCATCGCCTCGACAAACGGGCAGCCGCTGGCGCAGCACCGGCAGTGGAGGCAGGAATTGAAATCGACCCCGGAGCGACGGGTCACTTCAACACCGATATCGAAACCAGTTTTTTGTCCAGGCAACCTGATGATCGGCAGCGGCATATCGCCATTCATTGCAAAGCTTTCAATTTTTTCGAATGAGTATGGTGATCGAGAGGATTTTCGGGCATCAAGGGATCGTTCACCCCTTCGATTCCGCTTGTTCCAACCGGAAATCAAAAATTGGAGATGGTCGTGCAGGTTCGATTCGGCTTGGGCTACCCCGAGTGGGCAATTGCCTTGACCTCCTCGGCCTCCGAGCTGTCACCGAAGACGGCTTCCCTGATTATTCTCTCGGCGGTATCATTGAGGTGGGTGGTGAGTTCCTTGTCGAGTTCAACAAATTCGGGCCACAAGGTCTTGTCCACAAACGTTTTGGAGACTTTGGCCATTACGGTCGTGTATCGTTGGCGGTAATACCGGTAGGGCTTGATATCGTAGCGCCGCAGCAAGGCGACAAACAATTTTCGAGACCACATATTTTGCAGGGTAAATTGGTACTCGATCGGGGGATCTGTCTCCTGGTATTGCTCTAATTTTTCCTTGATTCGTTGTCGTGCATTCTCGGCCGCGAATCGCTCGCCGGGGGTTGTCGCACCGGAGTAGAGCGCGTCAATCAATTTGAG
>JAJDNY010000057.1 GCA_022340425.1 Desulfobacteraceae bacterium
GGCTGGCATTACGAATGGATTCAACAGGTGCGGTTTCGTATTTCGATTGACCTCGCAGTGGACTATCCAGGTGCACTTCGGCTGCGTGAATGAATTTATACATTACCGCCTCCTGGGACTGTGGGTCTTATAAAAACCTCTTATTATTCAAAGTATTATCTTGGCTGAGCCATTGAAGCCAAAATTGTGGAGTTATTTCGCCCAAATCCATTTACCTCATCGAGGGGCAGGTCTAATCTGGCTT
The DNA here is from genome assembly GCA_022340425.1 of Desulfobacteraceae bacterium. Classification (NCBI taxonomy): domain Bacteria; kingdom Pseudomonadati; phylum Thermodesulfobacteriota; class Desulfobacteria; order Desulfobacterales; family Desulfobacteraceae; species Desulfobacteraceae bacterium. The sequence continues at coordinate 245 of JAJDNY010000057.1, forward strand.
TGTTCTGATCGCTGACTCGAAAAGGTTGATCGCACCGATCCCTTTTGATGTCAAGGAATTGGTATCGGTTGACATTTTCTTGGAAAGTGGGCTGATCACGGCCCATTTACTATACCTGAATAACACCACATCGCAGGGTAAAATGCTTTTTGCGGATCCAGCAAATATTTGATTTATCTGTATGGATTTTGTAATATGCTGCATCTTTTGCCTTTTATAGCAGGTTGAAATCGTTAAGAAATAAAAATCGGGGTGTTCAAACTCGGTTTCAAGGGGGGGGGGTAACCATGGATATGACCCTGTTTGAAAAAATGGAGGCGCCGGAGCTGCGGGAATATGTCGGCTTTCTGCTGTGGCATTACCGGGTGGTGGACGCCTTCTGGTTCATCAAGGTCGCGGAGGCGTTCGATCAGGCCACGGCTGAGCGGATCAATGAGCGGGTTTGGGGACGGGTCGCTGGCATGGGCGCCAGGGATCTCATTGCCCGCTTCGGCATCCGGGAAAAGGGCCTGGAGGGGTTTGTGAAGGCCCTGCGGTATTTTCCCTGGACGATCCTTGTGGGGTATCAGATCGAGGAACGCCCCGGGGAGGTCCTCATCTCCGTGCCGGTCTGCCCGACCCAGGAAGCCCGGAAAAAACGCGGTTTGGGGGAGTATGTCTGCAAGGAGATGCACCGCCGCGAATTCGAGGGTTTTGCCCGGGAGGTCGACCGTCGGATTCGGGTTGAATGCCTCTTCGCCCCGCCGGACCCCCATCCGCCGGAGATGACCTGTCGCTGGCGCTTTACCCTGGCTGAAGATAAAAGTTAGGAGGTGGCGCATGAAGATAGTTGAAGTCGGACCCCGGGACGGGCTGCAAAACGAGACCGCACCCATTCCAACCGAGGCCAAGATCGCCTTCATCGATGCCCTTTCCCTGACGGGGGTGGGGGAAATCGAGGTGAGCGCCTTCGTCTCGCCCCGCTGGGTGCCGCAGCTCAGCGATGCTCGGGAGGTTTTTGGGCGGATTGACCGCCAGGAGGGGGTGGTCTATTCGGCCCTGGTGCCCAACGAAAAGGGGCTTGAGGGCGCCATCGAGGCCCGGGCCGACAAGGTTGCGATCTTCACCGCGGCCAGCGAGACCTTCAACCGCAAAAACATCAACGCCTCCATTGCGGAATCGTTTCGGCGCTTCAAGCCGGTGGTGGCGGGCGCCCAGCGTGCCGGTCTTCCGGTGCGGGGGTATATCTCCACCGCCTTTTGGTGCGCCTTCGAGGGCAGGATTCCGCCGCAGGCCGCGATCGCCGTGGCCGAAAGGCTCTTGGAGATCGGCGTAAATGAGGTCTCGATTTCAGACACCATCGGCAAAGCCTCCCCGGACGAGGTCAAAAGGTTTCTCGATCTTCTGCTGCCAAAGGTTTCGCTGGACAGGGTGGCCGTTCATTTCCACGACACCTACGGCAGGGGGTGCGAAAACGTTGTGGCCGCGTGGTCGCGGGGGATCCGGATCTTCGACGCCAGCGTCGGGGGCCTTGGGGGGTGTCCTTTCGCCCCGGGGGCCACGGGCAATGTGGCCACCGAAGCGGTGGTGGCGGCCCTGGAGGGCCAGGGCGAGACGGTGGGGGTTGACCGGCGGAAATTGGCCCAGGCCCGCCACCTTCTGGACCCGTTTCTGATCCCTGAGCGGCGCTCCCTGCCCCGATGCGACTCCCCCGCCTGTGCCGCCTGCGAATTTGCGGACCAAAAGGGGTGCAGCGCCGGCCCTCGGCCACGGGGTCAGGGCCGCGGCAAAAAATAATTCCACCTCTTGCTTGTCTTTTGGTTCGTCACCGGCGTTGCATCCGCCGACACATATCCCGATATGCGCCGACGCATGTGCCTTGGTGACGAACCAAAATCCGGCGCCATCTTGTGAAATTATTTCTTACCGCGACCCTTCGCGGCCGTCCCGCTGGCCGGAGGGTTCGCGCAGGTGCCGCGCTGCGCGGGCGATGAGGTAGGCGCTGACCGGGGCGGTGGCGAAGAGAAAGAGGGTGACGAGCAGTTCGTGGAGGCTCAGGCCTTCCCCGCGGCCGCTGAAATGCAGGGCTGAGGCGATGAGGATGCCGCCGACGCCCAGGGTGGTGGCCTTGGTCGGCCCGTGCAACCGGGTGAAGAGGTCGGGCAGGCGGGCCAGGCCGATGGAGCCGATGAGGGCGAAGACCCCGCCGATCAGCAGGAAGAGGGAGATGAGCGCTTCGAGAACGTTTGACGTCATGGGCCACTCCTATTCGATGATGTCGCCGCGCAGGAGGTACTTGCACAGGGCCACGGTGCCGACGAAGCCCATCATGGCGATCAGCAGGGCCGCTTCGAAGAATTCCGTCAGGTCCTGGTGGATGCCCAGGAGGACCAGCAGGGCGATGGTGTTGATGGCCATGGTGTCGAGTGCCAGGATCCGGTCGGGCAGGCCGGGGCCTTGACACAGTCTCCAGAAGTTCAGCACCAGGGCGGCGCCGATGCAGAAGAAGGCCGCCTGGATGGCGATGGTCAGCATGGGAAGATCTCCTTCAGGGGGGCTTCGTAACGTGTCTTGATGCGTGCAACCAGTTCGGCCTCGTCGTCCAGGTCAAGGACGTGGATGAGCAGGGCGCTGCGGTCCGGGGCCAGGCCGGATGAGACCGTTCCGGGGGTAAGCGAGACTGTGTGGGCCAGCACGGTAATGGCGAAATCGTTTCCGAGGTCCAGCGGGAGGTGGATGAAACCCGGGCGCAGGCGCCGGGCCGGGCCGAGGATCAGGCGCGCCACGGCGAGGTTGGCGATGACGATGTCCCAGAGAAACACGGCGATGTAGGCCGCCACGGCCAGGGGGCGGGCCATGCGCGGCCTGTCGGGCCAAAACCGCGCCGTGAAAAGCGGCAGGCCTACCGCCAACACGGCTCCGAGGACCATCTGCCCCGGTGCTGCGGAGTTGGCCAGCAGAAGCCAGACGAGCCAAAGAAACAGGCTGAAGGTCGGCTGCGGGAACCAGGTCTTCATGGCCTCCCCCCTCCCAGGACGGCCTGGATGTAAGCTTCGGGGTTGATGAGCTGTGCCGCGGCTTCACCGGCGTAGCGGGCCACCGGGTCGGCCAGGACCGCCAGGGCAAGGCCGGCCAGGAGAAGCGCCAGCGCCGGTGCGAGCCCGGTCCAGGAGACGGGTGCCCCGGAGATCGATACCCCCTCGGTTCTCCAGAACATTACACTGCCGCAGCGCGCCAGGGCCCACAGGCCCAGCAGGCCGCCGGCTAGGACAACCGTCCACACCCATAAGGCCTGTCCGGTCGTGGCCCCCTGAAGGAGCAGAACCTTGCCGATGAAGCCCGAAGATGGCGGCAGACCGGCCACGGCCATGGCTCCTAGCAGGAAGGCCGTTCCCAGCCTGCCGGCCTGGGAGAGGGGCGGCCCGGGGGCCAAGGTGTCCCCCACGGGACCGCGCTGACGGGCGATGTGACCTGAGAGCAGGAAAAGGCCGCCGCTGACCAGGGTGGTGTGGGGCATGTAGTATAGGGCCGCGGCGATGCCGGCCGCGTTCCACAGGCCGATGCCGGCCAGCAGGGTCCCCACGGAGACGATGACCAGGTGGGCCAGGATTTCCCGCAGGCTCTGGCCGCCCAGGATGCCCAGTGTTCCCCAGACCACGGTGGCCAGCGCCAGGGGCAGGAGCAACCCGGCGGCCTCGGGAAGCGGCCCGCCCGGGGTGAAGATCAGGGACTGGGTGCGCAGGACGGCGTAGACCCCGACCTTGGTCATGATGGCGAAGAGGGCGGCCACGGAGGGCAGCGCGGCGGAGTATAGGCCCGGCAGCCAGGTCATGAGCGGCAGCACGGCGGCCTTGAGACCGAAAACGGTCAGCAGCAGAAGCGAAGCGGCGCGCAGCAGCGCGATTTGCTCGGGGGAGGCGCCTGCCACGGCCCTGGCCAGATCGGCCATGTTGAGGGTGCCGCAGGCGCCGTAGACGGCGCCAAGGGCGACGAGGAAGAGGCTGGAGCCGACGAGGTTCAGGACCACGTAGCGCAGGGCGGCGCGCGTCCGTGCAGGCCCCGAGCCGTGCAGGGCCAGGCAGTAGGAGGCGATCAGGAGGATTTCGAAAAAGACGAAGAGGTTGAAGAGGTCGCCGGTCAGGAAGGCGCCGTTGACGCCTAACAGCTGGATGGGAAAGAGGACGTGAAAGTCCCTGCCGCAGCGGTCGTCGCCGGCGCAGGCATGGACCAGGACGGGCAGGGCCAGCAGGGCCGTGACCAGGAGCATGAGGGCGCTCAGCCGGTCCAGGACCAGTACGATGCCGAAAGGTGCCGGCCAGCCCCCCAGGGCGTAGGTTTCGATCTGGCCCGTGGCGGCCCGCGCCGTCAGCAGGATGGCGGCCAGCAGGACCCCTGCCGTGGAGACGATCGACACGCACCGCTGGGCCGCAAGACCCTTGCGCACGCGCTGCAGGTTGATCATGCCGGCGGCCAGGGGCAGGAGCAGGGGGGCCAGGATCAGGTGGTTCACGGGACGTCTCCTTTGCCGTCGACATGGTCGTTGTTGAGTTCGCCCCGCGCCCGCAGGGCGAGGATGACCACGAAGGCGGTCATGCCGAAACCGATGACGATAGCTGTCAGGACCAGCGCCTGTGGCAGGGGGTCCGCCGTTGGCCCGGCGCCTCCGGCCAGGGGAGGCGCGCCTGTCACCAGCCGCCCGCTGAAGAAAAGAAAGAGATTGACCGCATAGGACAGGAGCGACAGACCCAGGACCACGGTGAAGGTTCTGGCGCGCAGGACGAGGTAGGTCCCGCAGGCCGTCAGCACGGCAACGGCAAGTGCGGCCAGGGCTTCCATTAGGCTTCCCTCCCGGCGCGCGCGCTGCGCCGTTTCAATTTGCCCAGGTTGGCGAGGATCAGCAGGATCACCCCGACCACGGTCAGAAAAACGCCCAGGTCGAAAACCATGGCGCTGGCCAGCTCGAATTCCCCGATCACAGGCAGGTGAACGTGCCCGAAAGCCGAGGTCAGAAAGGGCCGGCCCAGGAAGAGGCTTACGGCTCCCGTGGCCGACGCGATGAGGACGCCGGTGGCGATGAGAGGGTGGAAGGCCTGCCGCCACTGCTTCTGGGTCCAGGTGATGCCGCTTGCCATGTATTGCAGGACCAGGGCCACGGCCGCCACCAGGCCGGCGATGAACCCGCCGCCGGGGGCGTTGTGCCCGCGCAGGAAAAGGTGGGCCGCCACCAGCAGGGCCAGCGGCAGTAGAAAGCGCGTCATCTGAGAGAGGATCAGCGGGTGCCGCTCGCCGGCCCAGGGCCGTCCGTTCTGGTCGGCCTGCGGTACGGGCAGTCGCAGGTTGTACAGAAGGGCGAAAATGCCGATGGCGGCCACCGCCAGGACCGTGATCTCCCCAAGGGTGTCGAAACCCCGGAAGTCCACCAGGATGACGTTGACCACGTTCTTCCCGCCGCCGCCGGGTATGCTCTGATCCATGAAAAAGCCCGAGATGGACGCGTGGGGCCCGGTCAGCATGCCCCAGGCCGCGAAACCGACCCCGCAGCCCATTGCCGAGGCCAGGGCCAGGTCCCGCACCTTGCGCCAGGGCGGGGACTCGGACGCGTGGCGCTGCGGGAGAAAGAAAAGCGCCAGCAGCAGGAGCATGATGGTCACGACCTCGACGGAGAGCTGGGTCAGGGCCAGGTCAGGGGCCGAGAAACGCACGAACGCCAGGGAAACCAGCAGGCCCACCACGCTCAGGGCGACAACGGCCTTCAGGGGCTGCCTGCGCCATAGCACCGTGAGCAGACCGGCGGCCAGCAGAAGCGTTACGCCGATAAGGGACAGGGTGTCCACTGGGGTGCCGGGAATCTGCATGCCGGCGACGGCAGGGGCCAACGGTATGAGCATGGCCGCGGCCGCGGCGGTGAGGAGCAGCCCCGCGGAGCGTTGCAGGGATCCGTTGTCCAGGAAGCCCTGGGCGTCGCCGGCGATCCGGCTGAGAAACCCTTCTGCGGCACGGAACATGGCGGCCGCGTCGGGTCGCAGCGTCATGGCTTCGTGGCAGGCGAAGAGGCGCCGGCGCATGCCATAGAGGGCCAGTCCACCGCCCAGCGCCACGACGCTCATCAGCAGGGGGGTGTTGAAGCCGTGCCAAAGGGCCAGGCTGTATGGCGGCAGGTCGCGGCCGACCACGTTCGCCGCGGCAACCGCGAGGAAGGGGCCCACGGTCATGGCGGGCAGGATGCCCACCAGCAGGCAGAGGCCCGCCAGGATCTCCACGGGGATCTTCATGAAGCGCGGCGGCTCGTGGGGCGGGTATTTGGGAAGGTCCCGGGGCTCGCCATTGAAGAAGACGTCATGGATGAAACGGGCCGAGTAGGCCACCGAAAACACCCCGGCCAGGGTGGCGGCGACGGGGAGGATCCACCCCGCAGAGCCCAGCAGGTTGGCGTGCAGGGTTTCGGCGAAGAACATCTCCTTGGACAGGAACCCGTTCAGCAGGGGCACCCCCGCCATGGCCGCCGATGCGACCATGGCCAGGGTCGCCGTGTGGGGCATGTAGCGCCACAGCCCGTTGATGCGGCGCATGTCGCGGGTGCCGGTCTCGTGGTCGATGATGCCCGCGGCCATGAAGAGCGAGGCTTTGAAGGTGGCGTGGTTGACGATGTGGAAAACCCCGGCGACGGCGGCCAGGGGCGTGTCCAGGCCGAAGAGCAGCGTGATCAGGCCCAGGTGGCTGATGGTGGAATAGGCCAGTAGGCCTTTGAGGTCGTGCTGGAAAAGGGCGATCCAGGCCCCCGCGATCAGGGTGGTCAGGCCGATGCCGCCCACGGCGAAGAACCAGAGGTCCGTGCCGGAAAGAGCCGGGTAGAGCCGGGCCAGGAGGAAGACCCCCGCTTTGACCATGGTCGCCGAATGCAGGTAGGCGCTGATGGGCGTGGGCGCCGCCATGGCCCGGGGCAGCCAGAAATGGAAGGGGAACTGGGCAGACTTGGTGAAGGCCCCGGCCAGGATGAGCGCCAAGGCCGGTGCATAGAGCGTGTGATCCCGGATCAGGTCGCCGCGCTGCAGGATGAGGGATATCCGGTAGGTCCCGGCCGCCTGCGCCAGTAGCAGGAAGCCGGCCAGCAAGGCCAGGCCCCCTGCGCCCGTGACGATCAGGGCCATCCGGGCGCCCCGTCGCGCATCGGCGCGATGCTGCCAGTAACCGATGAGCAGAAAGGAGGAGAGTGAGGTCATCTCCCAGAAGACCAGCAGCAGGAGCAGATTGTCGGACAGGGCCACCCCGAGCATGGCGGCCATGAACACCAGCAGCAGGCCGTAAAGACGGCCCAGGGAATCCTTTTCCGAAAGGTAGTAGCGGGCGTAGAGGACGACCAGCACGCCGATGCCCGCGACGAGCATCACGAACAGGGCGGAGAGCCCGTCCAGGCGCAGGCTCAGGTCGAGACCCGCCCCGGGCAGCCAGGAGAGCTGCACCTGCGCCGGGGTCCCCTGAAAGGCGTGCAGGATGGGCGAGGCGGCCAGCAGGAGGGTGCATGCCGCAACGGCGAGGGCCGCCCAGGTGCAGGCGTTGCGCCCCCATCGTGCGGCCAGGGGCGGCAGCAGGGCGCCCAGGAGGGGAAACGCAATGACAAGCAGGAGATTCATGCTTCTACGGTGGCCGGCTGTTGCATGCCGGCGGGGGCGGTGGTGCTGGGACGTGCCCGCGGGAATTGTCCCTTCAAAGAACCCCCGGCGACACGGCAGTGTCGTATTGCCCTGGATGCCTGAAGATGAGGGTTATTTACATGGCCTGCTGCGAAAGTGCAAGTTCGAACCAAAATCCGGCGCCATCTTGTGGAATTATTTTTTACCACGACCCTGACCGGAAAAAACAGCATCTTGATTTTGGCGGGTACTTACTTTAAACGACTTTAATCGGCGATTTATCGTGGGCGGCGAGGAGAAGCTCGGATGGCTTTGGGGAGCGCAATGCATCTCTGGAGGTTTGCGTTGGCAGCGGCGATTGCTGTGGCGGTGTTGCTCGCGTCATGGCAGGCTAGCGCGCAGGCCAGGGAGGAGGCCGGCAATGCTGCGGCGGAAGAGGCGGCTTCCGGACAGGCTTTCCGGGATTGGTTGGATCTGCTGCGCAACGAGGCGCGCGGCAAAGGCATCTCGGATGCCACCCTGGACGCGGCCCTGGCCGATATTGCGCCGCTGGCGGCCGTGATCGAACTGGACCGGCGCCAGCCCGAGTTTACCCAGACCTTCTGGTCCTACCTCCGTCAGCGGGTCAGCGACGAGCGGGTGAAACGCGGCCGGGCGCTGCTGGCGAAACATCGCGACCTGCTGAACGAAATTTATGCCCAATACGGCGTTCCGCCGCGCTATCTCATCGCCTTCTGGGGACTGGAGACAAATTTCGGCGACTATCTGGGCAGCTTCCCTGTGATCGACGCCCTGGCGACCCTGGCCTACGACCGGCGCCGCGCCCGTTTCTTCCGGGGAGAGCTGCTCGGGGCGCTGCAGATCCTCGAGGAAGGGCACATCGCGCCGGCTGCGATGACGGGCTCCTGGGCCGGGGCGATGGGGCAGATGCAGTTCATCCCTTCCACCTTCATCGGCTACGCCGTGGATCGGACCGGTGACGGGCGCAAGGACATCTGGGGCAGCCTGCCGGATGCCTTCTCATCTGCGGCCAATTTCCTTTTCAAGCTGGGCTGGCGGGCGCAGGAACCCTGGGGCTGGGAGGTGCTCCTGCCGCGGGACTTCGACTTGATGTCGGCCAAGATGCAGATCAAAAAGACGCTGACGGCGTGGTCGGCGCTTGGGGTGCAGCGGACTGACGGCAAGCCATTGCCGCACTTGGAAAGGGAAGGCGCCATCCTGCTGCCCCAGGGCCACAAAGGCCCCGCGTTCCTGGTTTACGACAACTTCCGTACCATCATGCGCTGGAACAATTCCATCAACTACGCCCTCTCCGTCGGCCATCTGGCGGACCGCATCGCCGGGCTGCCTGAGCTTGCGACGGGTCGGGAGGCGGAGCACAAGCCGCTTTCGCGCGACGCGATCGGGGAGATCCAACAACTTCTAAACCGCCTCGGCTTCGAGGCCGGTGCCGTGGACGGCCTGCCGGGTTCCCGCACACGCACCGCGATCCGCGCCTTTCAGCAGAAGCATGGGTTGCCGCCTGACGGCTATCCCGAGCCGGCTTTGCTTCAAAGACTGCGGGCGGCAGCGGCAGCCCTGCCGTGAAAAAGGGTCGATCGGATTTTTTCCGGAAAGCCCTCCGCCGGGTTGTGGCACGGCGAATAATCCTCTGACCGGCTTGAGGCGCGATTGCTCATGAAACGGTGCATCCCATTTCTGATCGCAGCGATGGTTCTGGTTTTGGCGGTTTTTTATCCCGGGTGTTCCTTTGCCTTGCGGAGCTTCCTGATGGAACCCGGGACCGGCGTTTACGGCGTCACGCGCATGGTGCAGGCCCGCGAGCAGGACACGCTGCTTGACATCGCACGTGAGTTCGGGCTCGGGTACAACCAGATCATCGCGGCCAACCCGGGCATCGACCCCTGGGTGCCGCCCCAGGGCAGCCTGGTGCGCCTGCCCCTGACCTTTGTGCTGCCCCGCGAACGCCCGCAATCCGGCGTGCTCGTGAACCTCGCGGAGATGCGCCTTTACTTTTTTTTCGACAACGGCGGGCATGACTTCTTTTTCACCGCGCCCATCGGCATCGGTCGGGAGGGCTACCTGACGGAGATCGGGGAATACAAGGTCAAGAGCAAGACCCCCAACCCGACCTGGGTGGTGCCCGAGTCCATCCGCAGCGAGGAGCCGGATCTGCCGGCCGAAGTTCCGCCGGGCCCGGACAACCCGCTGGGGGATTTCGTCTTCCGACTTTCCAGAAATCTCTACGCCATCCACGGGACCAACAAGCCCTGGGGCATCGGCCGCAGGGTCAGCCACGGCTGCATCCGCATGTACCCGGAGGACGTGGGCGCACTCTACCCGCTGGTGCCGGTGGGCGCCGTGGTCAAGGTCGTCTACGAGCCCGTCAAGTTCGGTTGGGGGAACGGGAAGCTGTGGATCCAGGTCTTCGAGGATTTCGAGGAAAGGCTTGTTTCGCCCCTGGAGAAGGTCGTGGAGGAGCTCCTGGATTACGAGATGGCCATAGGCACCCTGGATGTCGATCGCGAGGCCCTCTTAGGGGCCCTGGACGAGAAGACGGGGGTGCCTATGGCCGTGGCGCGGCTCCGGAAGGAGTAGTGCTATTTTTTAAGGGACTTGTCGAAGATGCGCTCGGCCTTCAGGGCCGCGGCCTCGGCGCGCTCGGACGCCATCTCGGCCCTGGTGGCCGACTGCTCGGCGCTGCCCGCCGCCTTTTCGATGCGCAGGCCCATCTCTTCGAGCCTCTGGCTGGCCGCCTCGGCCCTGTCCGCCGCGGCCTTGGCCTCCTCGGCCGACTGCCGGGTGCTTTCCAGCAGGGCCCTGTCCTCCTGGCTCAGACTGGCACATCCCGCAAGCGCCCCAAGAAAGAAAGCGGCAAAAAACAGCGTCATGGACAACGTTTGGGTCATTTTTTTCGTCATCATCGTTCCTCCTCCTTTGTTTTGAGGGTCGCGGCAAGAAATAATGCCACAATATGGCGAAGGATTTTGGTTCATCATCAAGGCACACCCGTCGGCGCATATCGAGATAGGTGCCGGCGGAGGTAACGCCGAGGACGGGCCAAAAGACAAGCTATAGGTGGAATTGTTTTTTGCCGAGGCCCTGAGTGTTACCATTACCCTTTTAGGACCGTATGTTACCCCCTCCCGATTTTAGAAGTCAATTGCTATTGACGTTGCTGCTGACTTTTTCCGTGACCAGTGCCCTGGCTGCTGACCCCTCAACGGCGCCCAAAAGAGTCCTGGTCATCGACAAAGCCGCACAGAAACTGAGCGTCTTTGTCGACGGCCGGCAGGTGGCCCGGTTCCCCGCCACCTTCGGCATCGACCCCGTTTCGGACAAGCGCAGGATCAACGATCTGGCGACTCCCGAGGGCCACTATTTCATTACCTACAAGAAGAGCCGGACCCGGTTTTACCGCACCCTGGGCCTTTCCTTCCCGAATCTGGCCGATGCCCAGCGGGGCCTGGCCGCGGGCATCGTCTCCGTGGAGGAATACGGGAGGATTCTCAAGGCCGCGCGCAGATCCCGCCCGGCGCCGTGCGACACGGGGCTGGGCTGCGCCATCGCCATTCACGGCGGGGGGGTGTACCGGCAATTCGGGGAGTTCACGGAGAGGGACTGGACCGACGGTTGCGTCGCCCTGGACAACTCGGATATGGCGGTGCTCTTCAACCTTTGCCGGCCCGGGGACCCGGTGCTCATCTTCAACAGCGCCCAAAACCTCTTCGGCCTCATCAGGCCGTTCACCCAGGTGCGCAACCTGGACGACCAGGGCCTGCCGGTCTGCCCTGACGGGGTCTGCGCATACCAGGCCGATCTGCGGACACGGCTGGGCCGGACCGGCGTAACCGTGAGAGAGGGCGGGGCGCATGGATTGTCCCTGGAGGTCGTGGTCCAGGGCGAGGGGGCGAACCTTCCGGCCCTGGTCCTCGTGGACCGCAATGCGGACGGCGAGATGTCTTTTCTGGACAGCGCCGAGGGGCCGATCGCGGATGGGGCAGCGCCGGGGTCGGCCTACGAATTGGTCAGAACTGCGATTGTCGCCGCCCTTTCCTCCGGCGGGATGCCCCGCCTGGATGGCGGGCGATAGCCTGCTGTCTTGGCGCGCCAGGAGGATGGCGCCGGATTGTGGCTCGTCTGCGGGCATGCGTCGCCGCTTTTCCGGGCGCCGTTTCTGACGTGACATTCCAAAGACCGGGGGGTTTAAGGGGTCTTCCTGGGATCAGACCGACCCCGGTGGGTCTGCTCGAGCTCCTTTTCCACCGTGTCGAACCACCACTGCTGCCATCTGGGGCTGAAAGACATGGAGGTGTCCTCGTCGAACTCCCCATGCCGCTTGAGGTTGGCCTCCATGGCGGCGTTGATCTTCTCCTTGACCTGGCGAAACAATTCCGCGCGCACCGCCTGCGGGGTCAGTTGGATCACCATAACCTCGGCTGCCCATTTTTGGGTGTCCCGGGTCAACTGGCGGGCCGCAATCTCCGTGAGCGCGAAGTGGATTTGTTCGTGCTGCAGCACATAGCCCCGCATATTGGGCGCAAGGGTGGGGTTCCACCACGATCGATCGGGCAGCATGACGGCTTCGAAAGCCAGATGTTCAACCTTACCGAAGAAATATCGCTGGCCAAAAAAATCCCCGTTAGTGATTTTGAATCTTGAATCGGCGGTCACGCGCATCATGATCGCCGAATGCGCTTTAATCCGGTCGCCATGCGTCAGCTGGTGTTCCGACAAGGAGGTGGCGCGAAAATCATTCAGGGTGAGGGGCCGGAAGGGGAAGGCCGTCGCGAGCGCCTTATCCGGTTCCTCCGTCTGAACCATGCGCGGCCGGGCATATTCCGGCAACCGGGCGCACGCGGCGATCAGCGCCAGGAGGATGGAGAGAAGCACGTAGCGAAAAACACGGTTCATGGGAACCTCATAACGGCGGCGGGGAGCAGCTGTCAAGCGCTTTGGTGCCGTGCCGGATGTCATTTTCGGTCCGGATGACGGGGCGGCAATTCATGAACCAAAACCGCTGACCACAACCCTTGCCTTTCCGTTGCCGCCGCCCTTGACACCCCGTCATCGGCTTGGCATAGTGAAGCAGCAAAATCATGATCCCAGGCGCATTGACTAGTGACGCTTGCCGGGTCGGCTATCATCGGGGCATATCTGGGGTTCGTTCGGATCATTTGCTCTGTGGCTTGCATACGGGTGTTGCTGCATTCTTGAAAAGGTGTGAGTGGAGGAAGGAAAAAATGGCAAAAACGGAAAATTTTTTGATTGTGGTCAACAGCGGTACGGACAAGCCCTACAATCACTATGCGGCTTATGTGGTGGCTTTCCTGGCCAAACATTCGGCCAAGATCCCCAGCGTGACCATCTACTACGGCCCATACGGCGTGGCGATGACCAAGAAGGGAGAACTCGCCAAACTGCCGATCCAGGGTGAGGTCAAAGAGCTGATCGCCGGGCAGGTGGAGGGTCTTGCCGCTTCGGCCCTGCCGGACAATCTGGAGCAGCTTGCACGTTTCGTGAAAAACCAACTCGGCGTCAACATTGTCTCATGCGGCACTTTCCATGTGATCGACGGTGCCGGCAAGAGCGTGGACGATACCGCCGGAATCGAGGATTTCATCGCCCCGGTGAAGCTGCCCCAGGCGGCCGAAGCGCTCCTGGGCGCCGACAAGATCCATTACCTCTAAGATAACCAAACGCAGCCGCACCCGTTGCAGCCAGGACGAGGCGGGCAGGACCCGCCGGCTTCTGTGGACCCCAGCGGCCACCGATGACGCGATCCCTCCCCCCCGGAAACCACACCCCCGGGGGGCATGTCGGGTTGCATGCTTCATCACTCATTTGGATCGTCCAAAAGAAGGAAAATCGCACCAACAGGAATTTTATTGGGTGCTGAGGCAATCCGCAATTTTTTGGCAAGATAAATTCCCCGACTGCCGTCTGAAAAAACAGCCAAAAACCCCAGCCTTCCCGTCGCGTATGAATCCCTTCCCATGAAGAGTTGGGTCACATCCTTGCCTTCAAGCGGGGTGTCGGTGTCGATGACCCGGCAAAGCCCGTCTGACCCCGATACAAACAGGCCGCTGAAGCCACTGCCGCTGGCGCTGAAAGCCAGCTCACCGCTGTCGGCGGAAACGAACTGGCCAAAACCGGAAAAGGTGCTGCCGCCCGGAGCCGGGTCACCGGTCTGGGCGATTACGCCCAGCGCCCCGCCGTCTCCGACATAAATTCCGCTGCCGTCGCCGACCCCGCGGAAGAAAACCTGGCGCCCGCTGATCACTGGAATTGAGAAACTCGTGAACAACTGGGTACCGCCGGGCACAAAATCGTTTTTGTCGGCGATCTTTGTCAGAGCCCCGTCGATGCGGGCATAAACACCCGAGAGGGGACCAAAACCGCCCCAAAAGGCGACGTTCTGGCCACTGATGTCAGGGTCGCTGAAGCTGCCGAATTCGGTGGGCGCTGACCCCGGCATCGGGGTTGCCGTGTCGGCCACCAGTTCGGTGGCGCCTGCAATTCTGGTGAACACACCGGCAACTCCCGGTCCACCGGTAATGTTGGCCTGAAACGCCAGGTTCGCCCCTTGACGGCTGACGAAAAAGATGGTGGAGAAAGTGCCCCCCGGCGGTGCGGGTTCGCCGAACTGAACGATCTTGTTCAAACTGGTTGAGTCGGCGCTGTAGATTCCGCGCAGCCCGCTTGAGGCCAGTGCAATGATGTCGAGAACCCCTTCACCGAAGGCGAAATCACTGAAAATGGTCGTGATGGTGCCGCCACCGGACACAGGTTCACCTGCAGTGACCACAGGCTCGAGAGTTGCGCCGTCGCCGGCAAAAACACCGTCCACCCCCCCGCCGTCAGCGCGGAAAGCGACCATGAGGGAATTTAGGGCCGGCAAGGACAGGCTGCGGCCATCGAAGCTGTCGCCGCTGCCACCCGGCACGGGCGTGGCGCTGTCGGCAATTTTTACGAACGTGTATTCCGGACAGTCGGCATTTCCGAAAGCCGGCACAAGGCAGGAAAAAAGAACGATCAAAATACCAAGTGGAGAAATCGTTTTCATGTGAATCCTCCTTATGTCCCATCAAGGTCGAAATCAATCGGCGGCGGAAGAGTTGCAGTGTCGAACAGCGACAGGGTCACACCGCCCAAAGGGACGGACGACACCTGAAATCCCCGCCGCTGAGGTGCTGAATTCACGTCCCGAATTGATTCCACCTTTTGAGTTTAGCAAGGGTCAGCGGCTTCCGCTGGCGAATGCCCTTCGGCCCCGCGGTGGGAAAGCCGGGTCTGGTTTCCCCGCCGCCGGCTTGAAAAAACCAATCGATTATCTTATGTGCCATGGAAAGCCTCCTTCCGTGGTTTTGCCAGAAGCGAAGATTAGCCGGGCGCGCAGCGACTGGGGCGGATGGCCCGGGTTTGGACCCGGCATGATGGTGAACTTGCAGGGTGTGGCCCGGCGTGCCCACAGCCCTGGACGCCGCCAAGGTCCGGCGTGGTGAGTGTTTCAATCGCTGGCAGTGCAAGGATTCTTCGGCAAGTCTCCCGATGATCGGAAATGGTTACCTCATCGTGCTGCGAATCAGTCTCCGACTCTGGGTCGGGGCAGGAAAAAGATCCAGGGCGGTAGCGGTCTGGGGATCGTCTGAATGGCACCTCAACGCTGGTCGACAGAGCTCGTCCTCGCTGCGGTGAGGTATAAGGGGCCCATCGACCGGTGGGATCGGGAAATGTTTCGGGCAGGTTCCCAAGCCTTACGAGAGTCGTTGTTCGGGCTAGTGGGGTGGCGATTTACCTGGAATGAAACGGGGAAAGATAACCCTGCCTCTATTCAACTTAGGGGTAAGCCCACAACCCGCCCTTGTCAAGAAGGCTCCGCCAGGTTGCAGGCTACGGGGGAAATCACGTCCAATCGAGGAGGTGCGGGCGTGGGCGGGTGGCGCTCCACATGAAGAGCGGCAACGGCGGCTTTCGCCTTGCTCCGCGAGGCATGGCTGTCCGTGGGATTGGCGCTGCCCTGCGGCGACTTCTTTGCCTCGATTTTTTTCGGGACCCCCGGAAAGGAGGGCCTTGATGGACTGGTTTTTCAAAATCGTGACCTGGGCCGGCTCGGCCTGGGTGCTCTTCCCCCTTGCCGTGGTCATCGCCGGCATCCTGTGGCTTCGCGGCAGAGGAACCGATGCCGTGCTCGTTTTCGGGGGGTTGCTGGGGGCCTCGGCCTTGGTCCATGGGCTCAAGCGCCTTTTCGCCCGGCCGCGTCCCGATGTTCCGGAGCTTCTGGTGGCCATGCCCCCGGATTTTTCCTTCCCCAGCGCCCACACTGCCCAGGCCGTGGCCTTCGCCCTTGCCTGCGCCGTGGCCGCCAGCCGGGATGTTGCCACCCCCACAGGGATGCTGGTCTGGGGGACGCTGATCATAACGGCGGCACTGGTGGGAATTTCCCGGGTCTACCTCCAGGTTCACTATATCTCGGACGTCGTCGCCGGGGCGATACTTGGCGTCGCCTGGGTGCTGGCCTTGAACTGGCTGCTGAAGTGTTCCGCACCAAGGCTCTGAGGCGATTTTAGCGCGACCCGAAATGCATGGCCCGCCGGCGATCGGCGTCGCCCCTGCAAGGAGAGGACTCTTTGAGAAACAAATTCCTGGGTACGGGTGAATCGGGTTTCCATCCCATCCGAAAGGTCGGGGTGGTCCTCTCGGGCCTGAGGTACGCCATTCGCTACGACTTCAGCGTCACCTACAAGCTCATCATCTCGGTGGCCGTGCTGTCGGTCTTTTTCTTTTTTCGGCAGTGGGTTGATTTTCTACTCCTGGCGGCGGCGACGGCCATGATGCTGCAGGCGGAGCTGTTCAACAGCGCCATCGAGGCCCTCTGCGACTTCATCACCGCCCAGGAAAGCCGCAAGGTCAAGGTCATCAAGGACATTTCCGCCGCCGCGGCCGGGGTCAGCATCCTGCTGTGGGGGATCATTCTGGGCATCGAAACCTATGAGCTGCTGCGGCTCTTTTCGATTTTCCCTTGAGCCCGCCTGCAGGTTCCCCGATGGGTACCAAGGCCCCTTGCGAGGGCGGCCGCGGTGTTGCAGCCGGGCGGTTCGGTCGCCTTGGCCGGGGGGCCCTCACGGGCTCGCCTCGGTTGTCCCGTTCGATGTCATTTTTTTCGGGGTGTTTTACCGGTTTTCGGCGCCGCCGGCTTTTTCGTGGTGGGCTTCTTGGCCGCCGCTTTCTTGGGAGCGGTCTTCTCGCCGGCCTCCGTTTTCGCTGATGGTGGCTTCGTCGCGGCTTTCCTGCCGGCTGCTTTCTTCACCGCGGCCTTTTCCGCCGCAGCCGGCTTGGCCGCCGCCTTTTTGTTGCTGGGCTTGGGGGGTGTAACCTTTTGTTTTGCCGGCGTTGAAGCCGCTTTTCGGGGCTTTGCCTTGGACGGCGGCCGCTTGGCGCCCACAGCGGCGCGCCTTTTGCGGGCAGCCGGTTCGGCCGGGACGGCATCATCGTCCGCAGAGGCGCCGCCCATGTCGATGTCGACCCCGAAGAGAGACGAAAGGCCTTCGGTTTCCAGCACCCGGCCCCTGCGCCTCTTGCCGGCGGCTGGCGGCTGATCGACCGCGGCCGCGACCATCTCGGCCGGGTCCACCCCGCGCAGGGTGAACAGCAGTTCGGGCTCGTGGTCCAGACGGGCGCCGACGCCGTAAAGGGTCGCGGCCACATGTTTGCACACGGTGGCCCAATCGGGGCACGAGCAGCCGATCGTGATCTCACTCGGGGAGGGGAAGAGCCCCTCGCCCTTGCGGGTTACGACCGCCATTACACCCGTGGCGATGGCCCCCTGGAGGAGCTCCACCAGGGAGTCGATCTGACCCGCGCAGCGGGCTTTGATCTCCCCCCACTGCTTCTCGGCCAGGGGCGCGATCCCGATCTCCACTTCGTAGATGCGCGATCCGCTGACCAGGGCGCACACGCGGCCGGCCTCGATTTGCAGGTCGATGACCGAGCCGTTGCGTACGTAGGTCCGCCCCCGCGGGAGGCGGTTGGCGTAGTCGCTGTAGGCTTCCAGGTTCTGGCACCACGCCTCGCCCCAGAAGGTGGCGGCGATCTTGCGCCCCGTGATTTCGATCGGTGCCAGGTCGTGCCCGGCCTTTTTCATCTTGGCGGCCTTTTTCGCCGCCTGGCGGCGGCGCTCGGCCACCGGCACGTAAGGTCGCCAGTTGCCGTAGGATCTCCGGCCCATGGGCTCACCTCTGCTTGCCATGCGCGCTGCGGGATGGCGTCCCGACCGCGCTTTAGGGTCTACTCCGCGAGGGCGCTCTTCAGATCGAGCGCCACCATCGACATCAGCTCCGCGTTGCTCATCTCGGTCAAGGCCGATTCGGCGCCGCCGGACAGAATTTCATCGGAGAGCTTCTGCTTGCCGGCGATCAACTGGTCGATGCGCTCCTCCAGCGTGCCCCGGCAGACGAACTTGTGAACCAGCACGTTTTTCTTCTGACCGATGCGGAAGGCGCGATCCGTGGCCTGGTTTTCCACCGCCGGGTTCCACCAGCGGTCGAAGTGGATCACGTGCGAGGCCGCCGTCAGATTGAGCCCGGTGCCGCCGGCTTTGAGCGACAGTACCATGAAGGGCACGCGGTCGTCTTCCTGAAAATTTCTCACCAGCCCCTGGCGTTTTTTGACCGGCGTGCCACCGTGCAGAACGAGGCCGCCGCGGCCGAAGACCTCGGCCAGAAACCCGGCCAGCGGTTCGGTCATCTCGCGGAACTGCGTAAAGACCAGCAGCTTGTCCTGGCGGGCGGCGATGGATTCACCCAGTTCGCGCAGACGGGTGAACTTACCGCTGTCGACCGGCTCGTATCCGCCGTCGCCGAGCCAGTGCGAGGGGTGGTTGCAGATCTGTTTGAAGCGCATCAAAAAGGCCAGGACCACGCCGCGGCGCGCGATCCCCTCCAGCGCCTCGATCTGGCGGCGCATCGCCTCCACGGACTGCTGGTAGAGTGCGGCCTGCTGTTTGCTGAGCAGGCAAAAGGCGTTGACCTCGGTCTTGTCGGGCAAGTCGGCGATGACGCGCTTGTCGGTCTTCAGACGCCGCAGGATGTACGGCTGCACCAGCCGGCGCAGCGGCGCGTAGCCCTGTTGGCGCGATGCCATGGACTTGCACAGCGCGTTGAACGCCTTGGCTGAGCCCAGCAGGCCGGGATTGAGGAAGTCGAAAATCGACCACAGATCGCCCAAGCGGTTTTCCACCGGCGTCCCGGTCAGCGCCAGGCGCCAGCCTGCCGGGATCGCCTTGACCGCCTGGGTCTGCTTGGAGCCGGGGTTCTTGATGGCCTGCGCCTCGTCGAGGATCAGGCTGCGCCATGGGAAGGCCTTCATCCAGGCCGTGCGCATGGCCGTGCCATAGGTGGTGATCACCGCGTCGTGGGCCGCCACCCGCTTTTGGGGCAGCTTCTTCAACTCGTCCGAGGGCATGTGCGAGGGGTGGGCGATGAGCACCTTGAGCTCGGGGACGGCGCGTTCGATCTCCAGGCGCCAGTTGTCCACCAGCGATGCCGGGACCACCAGCAGATCGGTCCCCTGCCCCCGGTTGCGGCGGCTGATGGAAAGAATCGCCAGCACCTGGATCGTCTTGCCCAGGCCCATGTCATCGGCCAGGCAGCCGCCCAGCTCCAGGCTGCGCAGGGCCGAAAGCCACTGCACCCCCAGCTTCTGGTAGGGGCGAAGGGTCACCCGCAACCCCGCCCCGGCTTCGATCTCCGCTCGCAGCTCGGGTGAGCGCAGGTCTTCCAGGCGTTTTGAAAGCCACTTGCCGGCGATGACCTCCGACCATTCCGGCCGCGCGTCCTCGGCCGCCTGGTCATCGCCGCCGAGGCGGACGCCGGAAAGCAGGCGCATGGCCTCACCGAAGCTGACGCCGCCCGCCTGGGCCTGCCGCTGGACGTCGCGCCACTGGGCGAGCACCTGGGAGAGCTTGTCGCGGTCGACCTCGACCCATTTGCCCTTGATCAGCACCAGGCCGTCGCTGGCGGTAAGAATCTCATCGGCCTCCCGCGGGGTGAGCTTCTCGCCGTCCAGGGTGAGCGTCACATCGAAGTCCAGCAGGGCTTCCATCCCGAGTTTCGACGGCGCCTTGCCGCCCACCGCGACCGAGACCTTGGGCCGGGGTCTGTTCTTGGCGCGCCACCAGTCGGGCATGCGCACCACCAGCCCGGCCTGTTCGTAGAGGGCGATTTCGCAGAGGAAGCGGTGGGCCTCCCGCGGCGTCCAGGAAAGGGGGTGGTAGATGTCGCCGGACTCCACCAGCTCGCGGATGAACGTGCTCCGGGCGGCGGTTCGGGAGAGGGGGGCCAGCAGGGCGAGCAGCTTCTGCCGGTTTCGGGCCCCGGCGTAGTCCTTGAGGGCCCTGCCCAGCGGCAGGTGTTGCGGCTTGGCCTGCTTGGAGACCCGGTGCACGTAGGTGGCGAGAAAGGCGAAGGGATAGGCCGGATCACGTTTGTTCTCGGCCAGGTGGAAGCAGACACGGCCCACCACGTGCCAGACCGAGCTGTGCTTCTGCAGGTAGCCCTGGACGCCGTCCGGTTGTTCCTTGGCCTGGGCCGACAGCGCGGTTCCCATGTCGGACCAGATCTCCCCCAGAAGTGCCGCCGAAAGGGTCTCGGCGCCCTGCATCGGGGGTGCGGCCTGGGCCAGGTCCGCGAGCTCGTCGGGGTCCGGTTCGGGGACGACCAGGGTTTTCGGGTCGGTGGGGTCCAGCGCAGCGCACACCCGGCCGACGAAAAGGCGCCCCAGATCGCGCCAGTAAGCCAGCTCCGGGGAAAGATCGCTCAAAAGCTCCGCCGCCCCGAGATGCAGCACGCCGTGGCCGCGGTCGGTGCCGAAGGCCGCGAGGATCCGCTCGGCGGTCTTGGCCGCGATTGGAGGGCCGTCCTCGGGCGCCCCCGGCCGGACATCGATTCGGCCGCTGGGGGTTAGGCGGCAGACCAGGGTTTCATCGCCGTGGCGGGCGTCATCCAGGGGCGGCTGACTCACGGGCGCTTTGCCCTCGCATGCGGCGCACTCTTGGTGAGCCGCTGCGGCCTCGGGATTGCGCGCAGCGCTGCGGCCCGGGTGTTTAGCGGTGATGGCACTGGCGTCATTTTTTTTATAATTCCCTCACACGGGGTTTCCTGTGGCTTTCCCCGGGAGGGTGAAACGGCCCCTTGCCGGGCCACACGAAGTGCCTGGCGTAGGCCTCCTCGAGCTTCGGGTCCCCGGTCTTGGTGAACCGCAGGCGTTGGGCGGGCCCCTTGCCCCGGCGCATGTAGGCCGTGACCGAAGGCACGAGATTCAGGTCGTGGGCGTGAAACCGCAGGATCCGCAGCAGCCGCGACAGGCGGGTGAGATTGCAGTTGACCACCTTCTCCAGGTAGGGGATTCGGCCGCGATGCCAGGCTTCCAGGTCCTTCGGGTCTAGAAGCCCCATGGCGACGAGAACGTCCGCCGGGGCCACAACCTTCCCGCGGGCCAGCAGCTTCTCGACGGCGCGCGTCACCCGCGGATAGAGTTTGTCGTCGCGGTAGGTTCCGATGCTGACAAGCGCTTTTGGGTTTTTGGGCTGTTGGCTCATCGCGCACCAATTTAGATCACGCCCTTTTCAAGATCGAGTATTGGCCTCTCCCGGTTTTCCGCCTTTTCCAATTTAGCCCTCTGGCTGTGAACCAGTATTTCCCGGCTTATTCGGAGGAGAAATCCAAGTCGGGATAGAGTTTCCTGGCGCAATCGGGGCAGATACCGTGGCTGAATTCGGCCTCGGAATGGTCCCGGATGAATGTTTCGATCTGATTCCAGTAGCCTTTGTCATCCCGGATCTTTTTGCAGGAGGCGCAGATCGGCAGCAAGCCGCTGAGGGTTCGAATCTTGGCGATCGCCCCCTGCAGTTCCCCGATCAGCCTCTCGCGTTCTTTTTCCAGACGCTTGGCGGCGGTAATGTCTCTGATCGACTCGATGGAACCGATCACATTTTCCTGAGCATCGTAGAGCCTGGAGGCGGTGGACGCAAAATATCGCGCCCCGCCCTCCATGGACGGATGGAAAGATTCGCTGGCAACCAACACCCCAGCTTCCTCCTTGAGGCTCAAATAATCCTTTTCCCAGTGCGCGTCGCGCCTAAGCGCCAGGTCGATCAGCATCGGGCGGGGCTCTCCATAGAACGGCACCGCATAGGCGTAGCCGCCTCTTCCGATCATGTCCTTTTTGTCGATGCCGGTGATCCTCTCCACGGCCCGGTTCCATGCGATCACTTTGCCGTCGGTGTCGATCACCCAGGTGGGATCGGGGAGAAACTCGATGATGTCGGTCAGTCGCCGCTCCGAGTTCGCCAGCGCTTGTTCGGCCTGCTCGCGTTCCTCGATCTCTTCCCGGAGATGCGTGTTTACACGCTGTAATTCATCAGTTCGCTCGACGAGCTGATCGGCGAAGGTTTCCTTCAATACGACGAGTTCCTTGATCGAGCTGTTGATGCGTTTGGCCGTCGTGAACGTCAGCAAGGCGAAAAGCACCGTCATCGCGCCCATGGCCAGGTGAAGGGCGTCACCGAACATCAGAAAGCGGATGGTGATGGGCGCCAGCGCCGGAATGCTGAACGTCAGGAAAACGGGGATGAGCGGTGAAAAGACGCCAACCGCCCCCGCGACCATGCCGGCCAGCACAAAGGCGACGAACACCTGGTGGGCCACCGAGTTCGCCGGAAAAAGGAAGATCGCCGTAGACCCCCACAAAAGGCCCATGGCGCCAAGACCGATCCACAGCAGCCGCCCCCATCGGCGGATTTCCGCTTCCCGGTCGGGGGTCTTAAAAAATTGCAGATTCAAAAAAAGCCTGACCAGGGAAATCCCCAATACCATCGAAAACCACACCACCAATTTCCACCGCTGGATCTGGCCCAACAGAATAAGGACAAGGATCGATGCGTTCACGACCGTTGCCAGGATGCCGATGTTGGATCGTGCATAGACCTGGGTGACCAGAATGGCTTGGATGCGGTCATCCGATGGGCGCGCTGTGTCTTTTTGTGGATTCACGCGACAGTCCAAAGTTCAGCGACATCAAGCCGCTGAAGGCAAGTGATCTGCCGGCTTGTTCACCGGTTGTTGACAGCCAATTTTACCCCGAAACCAATCAGAGCGATTCCGGCCAAACGCGTGGCGAGCAAGCGTAGGCATCGCCATTGGGAAAGTCGCCGCGCGACGGCATTGCCGACCAGCACCAAACTGGTTTGGTACAGAAGGCTTATGGCTGTAACATGTCCCATCAGCGCCAAAAGTGACATCGGGGTCGACTCCGCGCTTAGAAAGAGGGGGAAAAAGGCCATGAAAAAAATGATGACTTTTGGATTGGTGAGGCTAACGGCGAAAGCTTGCAGGAAATAGGCCCAATTTCCTTCCCCTGGGGACGTATCGGTCGGGTTGCCTGATACTGATGTTCGCAGAAGTTTTAAACCAATCCAACCCAAGTAGACAGCTCCGAGCCATTGGGCACTGTTTAATACACCGGGATATGCGCTCAGAATCGCGGCCAAACCGAGCACTGCGGCCAGCATATAGATGAAATCCCCCGAAAGTGTTCCAAAAACCGCTTTCATTCCGCCGCCAGCCCCCTGCCGGGCGGTGGCATTCAAAATAGTGATGGTTCCCGCTCCCGGAATGATTTGAAAAGCGACGACCGCCATGATGAAACTGCTGTAATTCTGGATATGAAACATTTTCTTTCCTATCGAATCCTTAAGCTCCGGATAACCGGATGGCAATGAGTGCCATGGAATTGGCTGTCCGCGCCAATGCGCATGTTGAACGAGTCTGCTAAGTGGGGTAAAAGATGAAAATGGTGTATGCGCCAAAAAGGCTCGCCACACATTATCAATTAATAAATTCCGATAGAACTTCCTTTAGCAATTCATCGATCTCTCGAATATTTTCTAAAACATCTTTCGGCGTTTTTCCCTGTACACAAATATTCCTGATGATCAAGAGTAGCGGTGGCATTCTTCGCAGGTTTCGTACAGTCTCCCAGCTCATTGCTTCGTCGATATGGAATATTGCACGATCCCATCCTTCGAATCCTGCCGCATCAACTACCGAAGATCTAAGCAGACCCCATGCACCTTGAAGATCGGAAAGAATTGTCTTTTGGTACCCAGTTGACTCTTTTGTAAATGACATGGTTTGATCCTATTTTTACGCCAACGTTGGAGTTGTGAGGCTGAAATCATTCGCCAGCAGCTGAGACTCGTTGGCCGAACTCGTCTATTTTGAAAAATACTTCACACTCTCAATGTTTCGAAAGTCTGAATCTTGCGTCCAAATTACACATCCGTATGCTTGTGCCGTAGCCAAAATGATACTATCAGCCATTGGAAGATTGTGCCGCAGACTTAGCTTGGCTGCATTCATGGCGATACCGGCGGTAAGGTCGACAATTTTTCCCTTCTGCATTGCTGCAACGACTTGGAGTGCTTCATTTTCGCCGGACTCTCGAAGGGCGACCTTGAAAACTTCGTAGATCGTGATGACGGGAACAATTAAAGAGGATGTGTCATTGAGGGGAGGTAAGAAGAGTTCCGCATTCGGCCCGTCGGAAAAATATTCCAGCCAACCCGAGGAGTCGAGAATATTCATACCCGATCTTCCTCGCGTTCTAAGTGTGTGTCGATTCCCTTGAGAAAACCCCTAAGTTCAGAAATATCCCGA
The DNA here is from genome assembly GCA_022340425.1 of Desulfobacteraceae bacterium. Classification (NCBI taxonomy): domain Bacteria; kingdom Pseudomonadati; phylum Thermodesulfobacteriota; class Desulfobacteria; order Desulfobacterales; family Desulfobacteraceae; species Desulfobacteraceae bacterium. Next base: position 24,570 of record JAJDNY010000057.1, read on the forward strand.
TCTGGTATCAGCTCGATGCGCCCCTCATATTTGATAACCCTCATTTTTTGGCCAGGCCGGAGCCGCAAT
>JAJDNY010000058.1 GCA_022340425.1 Desulfobacteraceae bacterium
TAAAGGCCCTGTGGCTGTCTGAGCGCAAGCGCGTTCCACAGGGCCCGCCGGCTGCGAGAAGCGCAGGGCAGCCCGAAGGGCCCCGGGACGCGGGCGGTTTCTTTTGGTTCGTTTTCTTGTCCGCACAAGAAAATGAACACAGACCAATGGGAGTTGTAAATCCCGGTCTATTACCGGGATGCCCGCCAAAATTCCATTCTGCGAAAACACCGTAGGGCGGGGTAAAATGCTTTTTAAGGACCTTTAAAAAAGCACCTTTTGGCTGCCAATTTATGGAAATACCGATCCTCAAAGAGGCCGTGGTCATCTTCGGCCTGTCCATCGGCGTCATTCTCGTCTGCCATCGTCTCCGCATTCCGGCCATCATCGGTTTTCTAATCACCGGGGTGGTGGCCGGACCCCACGGCCTGAGGCTGGTGGGTGCGGCCCACGAGGTCGAGATGCTGGCCGAGATCGGGGTCATCCTGCTGCTCTTCGTCATCGGCATGGAGCTCTCCTTCACGGAGCTTTTGCGTCTGAAGAAGCCCGTTTTCCTGGGTGGCACCACCCAGGTGCTTTTGACCATCATTGTCTTCGACGCCCTGGCCCTGTTACTGGGCTTTTCCATGGGCAAGGCGGTCTTTGCCGGGTTTTTGGTGGCCCTTTCCAGCACCGCGGTCGTACTCAAAATCCTTTCCGACCGGGCGGAGATGAGCACCCCGCACGGCCGCATCGGTCTCGGTATTCTGATTTTCCAGGACCTCATCGTGGTGCCCATGATGCTGCTGGTGCCTTTCCTCTCCGGCCAGGCAGGCGACCTGGGGCCCTCTCTGCTGCTGCTGGTGGGCAAGTCGGTGGGGATCATCGCGCTGCTCTATGTCCTGGGCAAGGTCGTCATCCCCCGGGTGCTGTTGCTGGTGGTACGCACCCGCAGCCGGGAGCTGTTTCTCATGACCACCCTGGGGCTCTGCTTCTCCATCGCGCTGCTGACCTCCAAGATGGGCCTGTCGCTTTCCCTGGGGGCCTTCCTGGCCGGGCTGCTGATGTCCGAGTCGGAGTACTCCCTCTCCGCCCTGGAGGGCATCCTGCCTTTTCGGGACGTCTTTACCAGCGTCTTCTTCGTTTCCATCGGGATGCTCCTGGACCTGAACTTCTTTTTCGGCAACCTCGGGCTGGTGCTGACGGTCACCCTGGCCGTGCTGCTGGTCAAGGGCGTCATCGTCTCGATGGCCGGGCTGGTCCTGGGCTTTCCGCTGCGGGTGGCGGCCCTGACGGGACTCAGCCTCTGCCAGATCGGTGAGTTCTCCTTTGTCCTGGCCGGGGTGGGGATGACCTATGGGCTGATGGCCGCATCCGAGTACCAGCTCTTCCTGGCGGTGGCCATCGTGACCATGTCGCTGACGCCCTTTCTGATCATGGCCTCGCCGCGCTTCTCCGACTTTCTGGCTGCCAAACTGCCCTGGGGTGCCGGCCCCCTGGTCCCCGCCGGCAACGGTTGCGAGACCGAAACCCCCGAAGACCACCTGATCATCGTGGGCTTCGGCATCGGTGGACGGCATCTGGCGCGGGCCGCCAGGATGGCCGGGATCCGCTACGTGGTGCTCGAGATGAACCCCGACACGGTGCGCAACGAGGGCGCCAAGGGCGAGCCGATCTCATACGGTGACGCGGCCCAGCCCGCGGTGCTGGCCCATGCCGGGGTGGCCCGGGCGCGCATTCTGGCCGTGGTGATTGCAGACCCGGCGGCCATCCGGCGCATCACCGAGGCCGCGCGCAGGGCCAACCCGGCCCTGCGCATCGTGGTGCGTACCCGTTTTGTGACCGAAATCCAGCCGCTCAAGGAACTGGGTGCCAACGAGGTGGTGCCCGAGGAGTTCGAGACCTCCATCGGGATTTTCACCCGGGTCCTGGCCACCTACCTGGTGCCGGTGCGCGAGATCGAACGCTTCGCCGCCGAGGTGCGCGGCGAGAACTACGGTTTTTTGTGCGAAACCGGTTCCCCGGACCAGTCCTTCTGCAGCGTCAGGGACGTGCTGACCGGACACGAGGTCGTCTCGCTGGTGGTGGACCCGGGCGCCCCCCTGGTGGGCAAGAGCCTCAAGGAGGCGGCCCTGCGCCAGGTCCACGGCCTGACCGTGGTGGCCGTCAGACGCGGCGACCAGACCATCGCCAACCCCGAGGCCGACTTCCGGTTGCGGGCCGCCGACCTGGCCTACGTGTTCGGCGAGCACCGGCGCGTGCTGGGAAAACTGCACCTGTTCCGAAAGCCTGAGCCGGACCACCCTGCGGAGCCGGTCTGAAGGCCGCCGGATCCCTCCGGGCCGCGGCCGAAAACCAGACCCCACCGGGGGTCCCTTCCGGGAGAAGTGAGACCCTTTTCATAATTTGTCTTGACAACTTGACCAATATTTGCCACTCTCATCCCACCCGGCCGCCGCAAGGGTTCCGGTCAACGCCAAAAACTCTTTTTTCAGAATACCCTATGGAGCTCCGGCGCCATGCCCGAGACCCGCACCGAAATTCTCAATCCCCAGTCGCCGCTGCCCCTTTACCACCAGCTGGCGGAGCTGCTGGCCGGCAGGATCCGCAGCGGGGACTACCTGCCGGGGGCCCGGATCCCTTCCGAACACCAGCTGGCGGCGGCCTTTGCCATCGGGCGGCCCACCGCCCGCCAAGCCATCGAGGTCCTGGTGCGCAGGGGGCTGGTGGTGCGCCGGCGCGGATCGGGCACCTACGTGCGGGAGCCACGCCGGGAGGTGGACCTGTTTTCGCTGGACGGCACCAGCGCCTCGTTCCACCGCAAGGGCCTGGCGGTGGAAAGCCGGATCATCGCCCCGCTGGCGCTCAAAACGATCGACGCCGCGGGAGAGAACCCGTTTGCCGGCGAAAAGGCTTATTTTCTGGAGCGTCTCACCTGCGTGGAGGCCGCTCCGGTGCTGATTGAAACCCTCTTTTTGCACCCGGGGCTTTTTGCCGGCCTCGCGGATCTTGATCTGGAGGGCCGCTCGCTTTCGGCGATCGCCGAAGAGCGCTATTTCCTGCGCCCCAACGGCGGCCGGCAGAGCTTTCAAATCGCCTATCTCGACGCCGGGCGGGCGCGTCACCTGCAGGTGACACCGGAAACCCCCGTGCTCGCCGTCACCCGCCTGCTGCACTTCCCCCAGGCCCAAAACGGCGTTTTTTCGGAACTTTACTGCCGCACGGATCAATTCGTCTTTTCGCAAAACATCGGAGGACCTGGTGATGCATAAACGGGGCTATTATGCCGAATTCGGAGGGGCGTTTCTACCGGAGATCCTGAACGCGACCTTTGACGAACTGGAGGCGGTCTTCGAGGCCGCCAAGGCCGATCCCGACTTCTGGCCGGCCTACCAGGATGTCATGGCCACCTACTCCTGCCGCGCCACGCCACTGACCTTCGCGGCCAACCTCACCCGTCATTTCGGCGGGGCGCGCATCTACGTCAAGCGCGAGGACTTAAACCACACCGGCGCCCACAAGGCCAACAACGTCATGGGCCAGGGGCTGCTGGTCAAGCGCATGGGCAAAACGCGGGTGATCGCCGAAACCGGCGCCGGCCAGCACGGGGTGGCCACCGCCACCATGGCGGCGCGCTTCGGCTTCGAGTGCACCATCTACATGGGCGAAGTCGACGTGGAGCGCCAGCGCCCCAACGTCTTCTGGATGGAGCGCCTGGGCGCCACGGTGGTGCCGGTCCGCAACGGCACCCGCATCCTGAAGGATGCCATCAACGAGGCCTTCCGCGACTGGGTCGGCAACATGGACACCACCCACTACGTCCTCGGGACGGCCTGCGGCCCGCACCCCTTCCCGGAGATGGTGACCTATTTCCAGTCGATCATCGGCCGCGAGGCCCGGCGCCAGATTCTCGAAAGGGAGGGCCGGCTGCCCAAGCGGGTTTATGCCTGCGTGGGCGGCGGCTCCAATGCCATGGGGCTTTTTTCGGGGTTTCTGGACGACCCGGTGGAACTGGTGGGGGTTGAGGCCGGCGGCAAAGGCCTCGCTTCGGGCCGGCATGCCGCGCGCCTGTGCTCGGCGGATGCCAGCGTGGGGGTGGCCCAGGGCTACCGGACCTTTTTCCTGCAGGACAGCGACGGTCAGATGCGCGAGACCCACAGCATCTCGGCCGGACTGGACTACGTGGGGGTCTCCCCGATCCTGGCGAATTTCAAACAGTCCGGCCGGGCGCGCTTCGAGGCCGCCACCGATGCCGAGGTGCTGGAGGCCTTGAGCCTGACCATGCGCCGGGAGGGTCTGATCCCGGCCCTGGAGTCGGCCCACGCCTTTGCCCAGGCCTTCAAGGAGGCGCCGGACATGACCCCCGAGGACATCGTCATCATCAACCAGTCCGGGCGCGGCGACAAGGACATCTTCACCATCGCCGAGGCCTTCGAAGACCCCGCCTGGCGGGAGTTCATCAAACACAAGGCGGAGCAATACGATGCTTGAAACCTACCTGCGACGTCAACGCGAGAAAAAAGAGATCTTGTTGATGACCCACATCGTCGTCGGCTACCCGTCATTCGAAGCGTCATTTGAGATCGTCAAGGCCATGGTGGCGGCCGGGGTCGACCTGATGGAGCTGCAGATCCCGTTTTCCGAGCCCATCGCCGACGGGCCGGTCATCCTGCGGGCCAACCAGGAGGTCCTGGCCCGCGGCGCCCGGGTGCGGCAGGCGCTGGCGTTTGCCGAGCGCGCGACCGCGGCCTTCGACATCCCGTTTCTGTTCATGACCTACTGCAACATCGTCTACAAATACGGGGTGGCGGAGTTCGCCGCCGAGATGTCGCGCATCGGCATGGCCGGGGCCATCGTGCCCGACCTGCCGCCGGAAGAGGGAACGACCTATCTGGCCGCCATGCAGACGCACCAGCTGGCGCCGATCTTCATCTTTTCGCCCACCACCGGTCAGGAGCGCATGCGGATGCTGGCCGGGCATGGCCGCGGCTTCATCTACTGCGTGGCCCGCAAGGGGGTCACCGGCCAGCAGACGACGTTTTCGGAAGCCCTGGAGGATTACCTGGCACGCTGCCGCCAGGCGACGGACCTGCCGCTGGCGCTGGGCTTCGGGGTCAAGGACCGCTCGGACATCGATTTTCTCAGGGGCAAGGCGGATATCGCCGTGATCGGCACCGAAACCATCCGCCTGGTGGACGAACACGGTGTCGGGGCGGTGGAGGGGTTTATCCGCGGGCTGCAACCCTGATGGCGGCGCAAAAAATTCAATTTCTGCGTTGCGCTGCATCTCGAAGTCGCTGCGGCGTACAGTAGTACGCCTCACACCGCTGAGATTTGCGCGCCGTAACTTGAACTTTTTTCACCGCCATCTCAAAATTTGATTTTTACCGGTCCCTCAATCCTGACCGCAGCCGCCGCCGGCAGCCGGGGCGGATCAGGCCGATAGCGCGGCGGTTATCTTGGCCACGGCGACCTTTTCCTGGGCATTGGGTTCGCGGCCGAGCATCCCGATCCCTGCCCGCAAGAGCGCTAGGGCCTCGCGGCGGTCTTGGGCGCTGGGCAGCAGCCGGGGCAGGGCGGCGATGGCCGCGTCGGTGTCGGTTTGCAGGATGCGCGCCTGGGTCTGGACCAGGTCCCGCAGCTCGCCCGGGCTGATATCCCGGGTGCGCCGGTTCGTCCGGGTCAGCCGGCCCGCCATGACGTAGCCCGTGCGCTGCAGTTCGAAATCCGCCAGCAGCAGGGCCAGTACGATGCGCACGGCGGCCTCCCGGAATCCCCCCTTGCCCATCGCCTGCCGCAGACCATCGGCATCCCGCCGGCGCAGGGCCTCGACGCGCCGGGCGCCGTCCTCGGCGTCCGCTGCCGGGGCTGGATAAGTGGTCTTCACCCACGGGTTCTCGTAGATCGCCCGAAAAAGCTGCTCCCAGAGGCTGTCCCGCATATCCCGGTAAAAATTGAGGCCGTTTTCGATGTTCTCCGCGACGCGCTTTTCCATGCGGCGATAGACGTTGGTCTCTGCCGCCGGTTGGCGATTGCCGTTGCGGATGATCGACGCCCACATGTTGACCGGGATCAGCCAGGGGTTGAGATCGCAAAAAAGCCAGCGCTGCGCCCGCAGCGGGTGCAGCTGCCGCAGGATTTCGGCCGAGGATTCGCTGCTGGCCAAGCGCACCCAGGGGGCCAGGGCGAAGCGGTAGAGGGCGTCGTTTAGCTCCGAGACCCTCTTGACCCCGTAAAAGGCCAGCTCCTCCTCGGGGCGGTCGTCGATGGCCAGGAGGTCTTCGGTGGTTTTTTCCACGAAGCGCACCTGGTATTCGGCGGGACTTTCGGGGTCGTCCTCGATGATCATTTCGTAGAGGCCCGGCGGCAGGTAGTCAAGCATGGTGAAGCTCGCGATGATCTCCTTGTGGTCCCGGCGCGCGATCCTGGCGGAAACGAAAATCCCCAGGTGGCCGATATCTTCGTGGGTGTGGACCACGATGACCTGCCGCCGGCGCCGGATCTCGCCGGCGCTGCCGTAGGCGCGCACGATCCAGTTGAATGCCTGTTGGGGCGGGGTGATGTTGTCGCCGAAGGAGGCGAAGACCACCACCGGCTGGTTGTTGGCCTTGAGGTCGATGCGCTTGCCCGGGGCCAGTTCGAATTCGCCGCGCTCCAGTTTGTTGCCCACGAAAAGGCCGTCGACGATGGTGTGGATCTCTTGTCCGGTCATCAGGAAAAAGCCGCCCCACCATTTCTCGAAGGTCAGGTAGCGCTCGACTTCGGTGTCGATCTTGGCATACAGGTTGTAGGACTTGGACCAGAGGGTGTTGGCCGGGTTGAGATTCTCGAAATTGGCCACCAGGTTGGCGCCGTCGAAGATGTCGTTGCCCAGATCGCTCAAAAGGGAGTTGAACCACACCCCCCCCAGCAGCCCCCCCAGGTAGCGCATCGGGTTGGCGCCCTCCACCCCGCCCCAGTAGGAGAGCGGCGAGCCGTTGAAGACCATCGGGCCGATCAGCTCCGGCCTTTCCGCGCCCACTAGGGCGGCCGCCCAGCCCCCCTGGCAGTTGCCGACCACCGCCGGCTTGGGGGCGTCGGGGTGGCGCCGGCGGACCTCTTCAACGAAGCGGATCTGCGCGTTGCGGACATCCTCCAGGGTCTGGCCCGGCACCGGACGGGTTTTGAAGATCATGAAGTACACCGGGTGTCCGGCGTCCAGCGCCATGCCGATCTGGGAATCCTGCTTGGAGCCGCCGATCCCCGGGCCGTGGCCGGCCCTGGGGTCGATGATCACGATCGGCCGACTGGTCGCCCGCGGGGCTTTTTCGGCCACCTGGGGTTTGTGGCGTCGGTCGCCCGCGGGGTCCCGGCGGTCCAACGCGGCGGCCGGTGGCGCCGCTTGCTGGCGACGATCCGGGTGCTGCGGGCTGCGCCGGTCCAGGATACGGATCAGGGAGTAGTTCACCGGCCGCTCCAGTTCGGTGCCGGAAAGGACCCCTTCGTACTCGAAAACCAGCACCGGCGGCTGGCCCCGGCGCAGGTGGCTCAAATAGATGTTGCCCCGCTGGCGCATCACGTCCCAGAAGAGAATCGTGCGCTGGAGGGTGTCCACCGCGTAGGGGAAGGCATCCTGAATCCAGCCGAGGGGGGTTGTGGGTAGGTTTTGCATGCGCCCGTCTCCTTTCGGGGAAGTCATGTGGTCTGAGTTTTTTTTGCGACCACCCGTTTCTATTGTCAATAAAATTTAGTATAGCCCTTCCCAGAGGCAAACGGAAATACAAATCACGGCCGGACCTGTTTTTGCCGGCGGCGCAAAGCGGCGGCCGGGCGGCGGGTTTGCGGGGAGGAAACCGTGATGGCTGAGATTGTCGATCTTGCGGGCTACCGTTCGCGCCTGCTGGTCAGGAAGGCCTTTGGCGCCTGGTCCAGGCGCTTCGGCGGGACCTTCGGCGAGGACACCCGGCTGAAGGACTTATCGGACAAATGCCTCTATGCCTTGGCGCTTCCTGGGGAGCAGGGCAATGCGGCATTCTACGAGTTGATCATGGGGGTTCTGGAACTCGGGGCTGCCAGTATCTTTCCCTACCTGGATGGCGGGGATAAAATGCGGGTGGTGGATATCCATCTCTTCCTGGCGGACCAAGTGCGCTTTGAATTGATGCGGCGCTTGGGATGGCTCAGCGCCTACCCCACCCAAGAATTCGGCCTGCTGGAGATGGTCCGGGAGTTTGGCCGGGTCCAAGCGGCCGTCGGCGGCCAGTCGCCCCAACTGGCCGACAGCCATCCGGAGTACGGGCACTATCAGCGCCTGCACCAGCGCGAAAAGGAGACCTTCGTGCGTCGCAAATTGCCCGACGCCCTGGCAACCTTTCAAAAGCACCTGCTCTGAGGCTTCCCGGGCCTTGGGCTCCCGGCAAAAAGCAATTCCACAGCGCGCTCGTCTTTTTGCCCGCTACCGGCGTTGGATCCGCCGACACCAACGGGGAGCTCCGCGTCCGCGGCGGTCTTGCCAAGAAAAGAGATGGACCTCTACCTTCTGAAAAAAATCATCACGCCGTTTGTGCTGCTGCCGGGTCTCTTCGTTCTCCTCTTCCTTCTTGCCGGCCTGCGCAGCCTTTGGCGCGGCCGCCCGGGGCGCGGGCTGGCGCTTGCGCTGATTGCGGCCGCGCTTTGGATCCCGGCGATCCCGCCGATGGCCGACAAACTGCTGCGCCCGCTGGAGGCCGGCTTGACGATACCCGAGAATCCCGAGGGCGATGTGATCATCATGATGGGGGGTGCGGTTTACGAAGGATCGCCGGATCTGAGCGGGATCGGCATCCCTTCCGAAGGCACCTGGGCGCGGATCGTCACGGTGGTCCGGCTGCAGCGGCGGCTGGGGGTTGCGGTGATACTGAGCGGCGGCCAGGTCCATCCCGCGCAGGCGCCCATGGGGCCTATCTACCGCCGCTTGCTGACGGACCTGGGTGTGCCGCGGGAGATGATCCTGGTGGAGGGCGAAAGCCGGGACACCCTTGAAAACGCAGCGTTCTCCAAGGCGCTCTGCCAGGCCCAGGGGTTCCGGCGGCCGATCGTGGTGACCTCCGCGCTGCACGTCCGGCGCACGCGGCTGAGCTTTGAAAAGGCCGGGCTGGCGGCCCTCTTTTTCCCCACCGGTTTCCGCACCTGGGAAAATAAAACTTACAGCTGGCCGGCTTATCTGCCCCAGAGCTACGACCCGATCTCAGATGCCCTGCACGAATATCTCGGGCTTTTGGCATATCGCTTTCTGTATTGATTCGGGAGGCGAAAAAATGATCGAAAACTGCCATGATCTCAAGCAGCGCCATAGTTTCGCGGATTATCTCTACTGGATCCTGATGGCGGCGGTCCCGCTGCTGATCGCAGCCATGGCCATCGCCGCGGTCTCGGCTCTCTGGCTGGGGGTCTACCTGCTGGTGCTGCTGGCAGGCCTGCTGATGCTCTGCCGGTTTTTCTGCAGCCACTGTCCGCACTACGCCCGCACCGGCAAAACCGTCAAATGCCTGTTTCTGTGGGGCCTGCCCAAGTTTTTCGAACCCCGCCCGGGGCCCCCGGGATGGCGCGCCAAGGGGCTTTCGCTGCTGGCCGCGGTGGTCATGGTTCTTTTCCCGCTCTACTGGCTGCTGGATCAGCCGGGGCAGCTTTTGATCTATGCCGCCGCGCTGACCGCCGTGGGCATGACGTTGCGGCGTTATGAATGCAGCCGCTGCATCTATCGCGACTGCCCGGCCAACCGGGTGCCGGCCGTGCGTCGGACCGAGGCCGACGCCTGAACCCGGTTCGAGGCGGGACCGCCCGCAAAGGAAACGGCCCAAAGGGTCTCAGCCTGCGGGGCCGCCCCCCGGGCAAACCCATCCGGATCTTGTCTGTGAAACGCCCATGATCGTGTTGGACAGCCTCTTGCCGGTTTTTGCCCTGATCTTGCTGGGAAACCGGCTCAAGCACCACCGGCTGACCGATGACACCTTCCTCAAGACCTCCGACCGGCTGGTTTACTTCATCTTCTTTCCGGCCATGCTCTTCTGGAAGATCGGCGGGGGCGGCAGCACCCTGGCCGTCGACTGGCGCTTCTGCGGGACGGCCCTGCTGGCCGTGGCGACGGCCTGCCTGGCCAGCATCTGCTACGCCCTGGTTTTCAAGCTGCCGGCCTTCCAGGTGGGCACCTTTTGCCAGAGCTGCTATCGCTTCAACACCTATATCGGCATGGCCATTGTGCTGACTGCCCTGGGCGAGGAAGGAGCGCAGCATTTCGGGGTTCTGGTCGGTCTCGCCATCCCGCCCATCAACGTGCTGGCCGTTTCCACCCTGATCTGGTTTTCGGACCAGCCGTATTCCGGGCGCCAGCGGGCGTGGATCACCTTCACGGCGCTGGTTTCAAATCCCCTGATTCTGGGTTGCCTGGCGGGGATCCTATACGCGCGCTTAAACCTGGGGTTTCCAGCCTTTCTGGACAACACCCTGCGGCTGACCTCGCTGCTGACCCTGCCCCTGGCGCTGCTGTCAATCGGCGGCAGCCTGACCCTCGGGCAGTTGCGCGGCAATCTCAGCCTGTGTTTGGTGGGGGCGGGTTTCAAACTGCTGCTGCTGCCCCTGGCGGGTTTTTTTCTCTTTCGCTGGCTGGGCGTCGGCCGGCTGGCGTTTCAAGTGGGCATGATCTTCTGCGCCCTGCCCACCTCAACGGCCATTTACGTGCTCTCCTCGCAGCTCAAAAGCGACACCGAACTGGCCTCGGCCTCGATCGTGGTCTCGACGGTGCTCTCTTTTCTATCCCTTTCCGTCGCTTTGCTGCTGCCGACAATTTTCTGAGGCCGGATCCGGCCCGGCCGGGGAAGTTTTCGGATGCCCGGTATCATTGACAATTTCTATCGAAGTGCTGTATAGGAATTTTTACTTCGATCCGAAAAGGATCTTGTAGCCCGGTTTTCGGGGCCCCTCAAGGCCCGTGAAGCCAGAAAACCCGGGGCACGTCCATCTCTTTTCCGCATGCGTTCGGTCGCCGCGATGTCGGTTTTTTACCCCTGCGACAGAGGGGCGCGGTCGCACTGTTGCCGTGACATCGCCGGGATCCGGGGTGCGCCCCGACAGGAAGGAACCCAAGCCAAAATGCGCAAGGCAATCCAGGCGACCGTCTGTTTGCTTTTCCTTTCCCTGCTGACGCCCTTATGCGGCCTCACCGATGACCGGCAATTCTACCCGACAACCCCGCGGCTCAACAACGGTCAAAAATGGCGCATCGGCTACTGCGAGGGCGGCCCCTACCTGGACTACCGCCAAAACCTGGTGGAGACCGTTCGCGCCCTGATGGCGACGGGATGGGTGGAAACGGCGGATATCCCCAGATCCGATGACGATTCCGACACCCGCCGGCTCTGGACCTGGCTGGCCGACGACAGCCGCAGCCGGTTTCTGCGCTTCGTGGCCGATGCCTACTGGTCGTCGGATTGGGACGAGCAGACCGCCCGCCCCCACAACAAGTCCGCGATGCTCAAGCGCCTCAAGACCGGCAACGATCTGGACTTGATGATCGCCATGGGCACCTGGGCCGGGCAGGATCTGGCCAACAGCTACCACCAGGTGGCGGTGGTGGTGGCGGCGGCGGCCAACCCGATACAAGCCGGGATCATCAAAAGCGTCGAGGATTCCGGCTACGATCATGTCCTGGCCAAGATCGACCCCGCACGCTACCTGCGGCAGCTGCGGCTGTTTCACGACATCGTCGGCTTCAAACGCCTGGGGGTGGTCTACGACGACTCCGCTTCGGGGCGGGTTTACGCCAATCTCCAAGATGTCCAGCAGGTGGCCCGGGAGCGGGGGTTCGTGATTGTGGAATGCCAGGCCCAGGATCAGGGCAACACCGAGGCCGAGGCCGCCGCGGCCCTCTACGCCTGCTGGCAGGAGCTCGCACCGCGCATCGACGCCCTCTGGATCACCGTGCACCGCGGCGAAAACCCCCGGTTCATGCCCGAATCGCTGGCGCCGCTTTTTGAACACCGGGTCCCCACCTGGACCCGCCGGGGCAGCGACCAGGTGCGGCGCGGGGTCCTGATGAGCATCTCGCGCAAGAACCTCAGGGGGCTGGGGCAATATTACGCCAGCGTGATCGCCAAGATCTTCAACGGTGCCCGTCCTTGCGATCTGGACCCGGTTTACAAGGAGCCCCTCAAGATCGCCATCAACCTGGAGACGGCCGCACGGATCGGGTACACCCCGCCCCGGGCCATTCTGACCGTGGCCGATGAAATTTACCGCGAGATCGAATCCGGCCCCATGTCCCCCTAAAGGCAGGCTGTCGTTATGGTGTACGCGCACAAATCCCTTTTTTTTCGCGTCATCGCCATCGCCCTTCTCTTCGGGGGCCTTTTCTGGGTTTTTGACGGCGCCTTTTCCTACTATTACTTCCATCGCCATCTGCGCTTCCTGCTGCTCGAGGGGCCCGAGACCCTTCTGGACGCCATCGTTTTCAAGGTGCCCTACCGGGATCTCTTCACGCGGGTTTCCTTCATGGTGGCCGCTTTGCTGGGCGGGCTGATGGCGGCCGGCTTTCTGCAGCGCCTGAAAAAAAGTCAGCTGGAACTCAGCCGCAGCAACGAGGCGGCGCGCGCGATACTCAACGCCACCGCCGACCAGGCTATGCTGCTGGAGACCGACGGCACCATCGTCGCCTGCAATCAGGTGCTCCTGCGGGACCTGGGCAAACCGCGGCAGGAGGTCATCGGTCGCGACCTTTTTGCGTTCATCCCCCACCATCTGGCCGTCACCCGCCGGGCCATGATCCAGGAGGTCGTCGAGACCGGCCTGCCGCGGCAGTTCAGTGACGAAAGCGGCGGGCGCAAGCTGGAAAACCGGATCTTTCCGGTTTTCAACGCCGCCGGTCAGACCTCCCGGATCGTCTATTTCGCCCACGACTACACCGAACGCTGGATGGCCGAGAAAGAGAAGGAAAAACTCAAGGAGCAGCTGTCGCGCTCGCGCAAAATGGAGGCCCTGGGGCTTCTGGCCGGCGGCGTGGCCCACGACCTCAACAACGTGCTCTCCGGGATCGTCAGCTACCCGGAGCTGATTCTGCTGGACCTGCCCCGTGAAAGCCCGTTTCGCAGACCCATCCTGACCATCCAGGAGTCCGGCCAAAAAGCCGCCGCCATCGTCGAGGACCTCCTGACCCTCGCCCGTCGGGGGGTCAACAAAAACGAGGTGGTCAACCTAAACGCCATCGTCCAGGAATACCTCGGCTCGCCCGAATACCAGAAGCTCAAGATGTACCACCTGGAGGTGGAGGTGACATCCGATCTGCCGTCGGATCTGAAAAACATCAACGGGTCGCCGGTTCATCTGAAAAAGACCGTCATGAACTTGGTTTCCAACGCCGCCGAGGCCCAGCCGGATGGCGGGTGCATCCGGATAGCGACCGAAAACCGGCTGTTGGAGGACAGTGTCCGGGGCTACGACACCATCCGGCCGGGGGAATACGTCGTTCTGCGGGTGGAAGACGAGGGCATCGGAATCGCCCCGGAGGACATGAACCGAATTTTCGAGCCCTTCTACACCAAAAAGGTCATGGGCCGCAGCGGCACCGGGTTGGGGATGGCGGTGGTCTGGGGCACGGTTCAGGACCACCACGGCCACATCAACCTGCGCAGCGCCAAAGGCCGCGGCACGACCTTCGAAATCTACTTCCCGGTCACCCGCAACAAGATGTTCGACAAGCTGGGGGAGCTTCCCCTGCAGGCCTACCTGGGGCGCAACGAATCGATCCTGGTGGTGGACGACATTCCCGAGCAGCGCGAAATCGCCTCCTCGATTCTAAAAAAACTGGGCTACTCGGTGACCACCGCCAGCAGCGGTGAGGACGCTCTCGCCCAGATGAGCCGGTGCCCGGTGGACCTGCTGGTGCTCGACATGATCATGGAGCCCGGGATGGACGGGCTGGAAACCTACCAGCGGGTCATCAAGCGCCATCCGTCCCAGCGGGCGGTCATCGCCAGCGGGTTTGCCGAGGATCACCGGGTCAAAAAGGCCATGGCGCTGGGCGTGACCCACTACATCCGCAAACCCTATACCCTCGAGAAAATCGGGCTGGCGGTCAAGGCGGCCCTGGAGAACTGACCGTGGTGCACAGGGGTCGATGGTCACTGGGGATGGCGCTGCTGGTCGGGGTTTGGCTGCTGGCGGCGGTGCCGGCGGCGCCGGCGGGGAGGGCTTTTCGCCTGGGCTACCTCGAAGGCGGTGCCTACTGGACCTACAGCCAGACAGCGGAGGCCCTGCGTCTGGAGCTCCAGCAGCGGGGCTGGGGGCAGCGGATCGACTACCCCGGCGACGCCCACTTCAGTCCGGGCTGGGAACATGAGGCCGAACTGGCCCGCTGCGCCCGTCACCTGATGGCCCGTGGCGACCTGGACTTGATCCTGGCCGCCGGCAGCGCCGCCACCGCGGCCCTGCTGGCGTGCAACAACGGCCGCACCCCGATCGTGGCCATGGCCGTCGCGGACCCGGTCAGGTCCGGTTTTGTGGTCAGCGAAACCGATTCCGGAATCGATAACTTCACCGTGCGCATCGTTCCCGGGCGCTACCGGCGGATGTTCGAGATCTTTCACACCGAGGTGGGCTTTTCCAAGCTCGGCCTGATGTATCACGACTCGGAAAATGGTCGTCAGTACGCCAACCTGGCCGATGCCCGCGAAGTCGCCGGCGAGCGCGGTTTCGCGATTCTGGCCTATCCCGAGGTGAGCCCGACGGAAACCACCGCGGAGTGTTTGGCCGGCATCCAGAGCCTGATCGCCCAGGGCATGGATGCCTTTTTCATCCCCCCCCTGGTGTGCTTCGACTGGTGCCAGTGCGACGTCGCCCGTCTGCTCGATCTGCTGACGGCACACCGCATCCCGACCTTTGCCCGCGAGGGCCAGCGGATGGTGCAGGCCGGCGCCCTGATGGGATTTGCCAGCTATGATTTCAGCAGCCGGGGCCGGTTTCTGGCCGAGCGCGTGATTCGCATACTGGAAGGCGCCCTGCCGCGGGCGCTGTCCATGGTGGACCATTCGATGCCCAAGATTTCGCTCAACCTGGCGGTGGCCAGGGAAATCGGCTTCGATCCGTCTTTTGATCTGCTGCGGTCCTGCGACGCGGTTTATGACGCCATCAGCCTGCCGGCCGACCGTCTGGTGAAATAGGGTGCGCTGGGCGCCGCGCAAGATCCGCCAAGGTGCCCCGCCGCGCTACCCTCGCCCATGAAATTTCATGCCCAAACCACGCTGGTGGCGCTGGCCATTCTCTGCGCCACCTTGCTGCTCAGCAGCTTTCTGAGCATTGCCGCTTTTGAGAGGATCTATGCCTCTGCCTTGATTTCAACTTACGAGATGGCCGCCAAAAGCCTCCAGCAGAAAATCGAAACCGGATTGAACTTCGGCAAGCCCCTGGGCAGCTTCAGCGGCATGGAGCGTCTTCTGACCGAGGTGCTGGTATTATCCCCTGAAATCACCAACGCCGGCGTCGCCGACCGCGACGGGTGGGTTCTCTATCACACCGACCCGGGCCGGGTGGGGCAGCGCCTCCTTGGGTCACCGGAATCGCAGGCGCCCTTCACTGCGGGCGCCACCCGTCGCAGGGGCAAGGTTTACGCCACCGAGATGCCCCTGCGGCGTCAGGCCCACGACCCGCTCGGGGTCCTTCAGGTCACCTTCTCCCGGGCTCCCCTCCATGACCGGCTTAAAACCATGGCCATCCAGACCCTGGGCGACCTTGTGCCCCTTTTGGCCGCGGCCGCGCTGCTGCTGGCCGCCCTGCTCTTCTTTGGCCTGACCAGACCCTTGAACCACCGGTTGCTGCAGCTTTCCAGGTGGCTGGAGACCCTTGGGCGGAAGGGCTGGGAAGCTCCTCCGGGGTATCCGGCCGCCCGGTGGGCCGACGCCGATGCCAACGGCCGCCTCCGGCGCTATGAACCCGATCAGCTGGCCTTTTGCTTGGCGAATTTTGCACGCCACGCGGGCCGGACCCTGGAAAAGACCGCCGCCCTGCAGACCGAAATCGAAGCGCTTGAAGTACGGCTGACAGCCCTCGAGTCCCAGCTCCGCCTCTCGCCCGGCGCCGGGCGGAAGACGCCATGAGTCACCTGGACATCAGTCTGCGGACCCGGATCTTTCTGGTGGTGATTTTGGTGATTGTCGCCGCCCAGGTGTTCAACGCGCGCCGCAGCGTGGCCCGTTTTCAGACCAGCTACCTCAAAGCCCTGGAGGAGCAATGCCAGCGGCTGGGGGCCTTTCTGGAGCGGGATTTTGAGCACGCACTGGGCCTCGGGGTGCCGCTGACCCGCCTGGGGCGGCTGGAGCAGACCCTGGGTGCGGTGCTGGCCGCCACCCCCGAACTGGCCGTGATCGCGGTTTTGGACGTGGCCGGCAATGTGGTCTGCGCGGTGGCGCCCACGGGTGCGCTGTCGCCTCATCCGGGACGCGCGGGGCTCCCGCCGATCGCGCCGGAGACGTTGCTTGCACTGCGGCGGCTGGGGATTTCGGCGGACGCCCTGGAGACCCGGGTGCCGCTTCGCGCCCCCGGCCAGAGACTGGTCGCCGGCCACCTGTATCTGCGCCTTGCGCCCGATCTCTTGCTGCAACGGTCCCGCGGGATTTGGCTGGACATGCTGACCATCATGCTGGTTTCCCTGCTGGTGACCTTCGAGGCCTTGACCTTTTTTGTGGCCGAGCGCATTGGGCGTCCGCTGGACCGGGTGCTGGCGGCGGTCAACCGCTCGATTTACCGCCAGAGCCCTGTCGTCGACCCGGCCGGGGACCTGACCCCCGCCCTCGGACGGATGGTCTCGGCCTTCAACGGTTGCATGCAGCGCTACCTGGACGCCCTCGCACCGCTGGGAAACCTGCGGCGGCGGGCCGAAGCCGCCCGCCGGCGGCTTGATCAGCTTGCTGTCCGGCCCGCGGCGCCAACGGCCGCCTGCGTTGCAACCGTGGGCACAGCCGATTTGCGTGCGACGGTCGCGGCTCTGCAGCGGCAGGCGGCCGATCTCGTCAGCCGCCTGGCACCGGCCGCCATCCAGGCGCTGCCTTCGGACTGGCGCCGGGTGTCCCGCGACGCCCTGCCGAAGCAGATGCCCTGCGGTTGGATCCGGCCGCTGATCTTTCTCTTTATCATCGCCGATGCCTTCTGCATCTCCTTTTTCCCCCTCTATGTCGAAACCCTCTACGCCCCCGTCCGGGGGGTGTCTCGGGAAGTGGTGATCGGGCTTCCCATTTCGGTTTTCATGGCGGTCTTCGCCCTCAGCATGCCGCTTACCGGTAGCTGGTCGGAGCGCGTCGGCTGGTGCCGGCCGCTGCTGGCGGGCATCGTTTTCAACGCCGTTGGCCTGCTGCTGACCGCCGCTGCGGGCAGCATCGCGCAGTTGGTGGTTTTCCGGGCGGTTACGGCGCTGGGCTTCGGGATGGTGTTCATGGCCTGCCAGCGTTTCGTGATCGACAACACCTCGGTGCGGGAGCGTGCAGTGGGGATGGCGGCTTTTCTGGCGGCCTTTTTCGGGGGAGACATCTGCGGTACGGTAATGGGCGGGGTGCTGGCCGATCGCATCGGCTACCGCAGTATCTTTCTGCTCAGCGGCGGGGTGTCGCTCTTGGCCCTGGCGCTCGGGGTTCTGCTTTTCAGGCACGCCTGGAGGGTCCCGCCCAAACCCGCCGTCCAACGCGGCTGGCCCCTGCGCGGCGCCTTGAAAGTGCTGCTGGACCGCGAATTTTGTGCGGTGGTCTGGTTGCAGGCGATCCCCGCCAAGATCGTTCTGATCGGGGTGCTGTTCTATTTCGTGCCCCTTTACCTGCGCCAGGGGGCCGCCTCCCAGGGGGACATCGGCCGGGTGATCATCTGCTACGGTCTATCCATGGTGTTTCTTGGCCCCCTCTTTTACCGCTGCTGCGATCGTCCGGCCTACCGCAAATACTACATCGGTGTCGGCGGCCTTCTGACCGCCCTTGCGCTGTCGGTTTTTCTCTTTTTTTCCGGCGTGGGGGCGGCGGTCTTCCTGGCCGCGATGCTGGGTCTGGCCCACACCTTTTCGGTGTCCTCGCAGGCCGCCTTCATCACCGAAACCCGGGTGGCCAAAGCCATGGGGGAGGGGGCCGGGATGGGGCTCTTTCGTTTCTGGGAACGGGTCGGCAACGTGGCCGGGCCGCTGGTGGTCGGCGGGTTGATCAGCCGCCTGGGGTATGAAAGCGCGATGGTTGCCCTGGCGGCCTTTTCGCTGGCCGCCAGCCTGGCCTATCTCGCGGTGATTGGCGGGCCCTGGCGCTTGCGGCCTCAGGCCAGGAGGCTCAAATAAACCGCTTCGCCGTTTTTAAGACCCAACAGGGCCATCACCTCCCCGGGCAGGGCGGCGTTGCCGCCGCTCGCCCGGACCGGGTACTGCCCGCCGAAAAAACGGTCCCCGCGCATGAACCCCAGCAGCGCCGACTGGGTGCAGTCCCTGCGGCCCGTTTCCGATACCCGGTAGAAGCGGCCGTTTTTGACGATGCTGATCTCCGCCAGGGGGGCTTCGTAGTGCAGCGCACCGTCCATGGGATCCACCCGCCGGCCGTAGGTGAAGCCGACCTTCTCCAGGATTCGCTGCTCCGGTTTGCCCGAGTCCAGCACCTGGTCCCGGTTGCGCTGCAAACCGCAGCCGTTGGCAGGCAGGCGGATGGGGGTGGCGGGGAAATGGCGCGGGATGAAATCGCGGCGCTTCTGGCGGGTCAATTCAAAGGCCTCGGCGTAGCGCATGCCGGTGAAATGTCCGCCCAGCGCATCCCAGAAACGGTTGGAGCCGTCCGCTGCAACGGGTGCCATCAGCTCCGAGAGCACTGTCGGTTCGAAACGCTGGGGCTGCATCCCCATAAACACGAAGCGGATCAGGCTGATCTGCTTGCCGCGTTTCTCCGGCATGCCGCGGTAGCGCCGGTCGAGCACCAGGCCGCCGATGGCGCTGAGGCCCCCCGTGCGCACCCCGAGGGTCAATTCCTGGCCCTGGGAGGTGTCGCGCACTTCAAAAAAATAATGGGGTGTCCGGGGGGTCGCATAGCGTGCGATGATCAGCGAGGTTCCCACCACCTCGCCGCTGGCGACATCTTCCAGGACGAAGAGATATTCCGCGGATGGCGGCGGGTTGGCGGAAAAGGCCTGGAGGCTGCGGGCGATTTTTATCGTCAGGATGTCTTCGTCCGGCGGCAGGTTTACCAGTGACGCCTGGGGCGCCAGCCTCATCAGGTCTTTCAGATCGCGGCGGGCGGCGCTTCGGATGAGAAATCGGATGTTCATGGGCGGCGGATACCGTTGCGGCAGAGGGGTTCAGGACTGCGGCGGGGTATTTCAGGCCGGGGTTGGGGCAGGGTCGGCGACCCCGAAAGTTCTTGAATTGGGGAGGACAAAAAAGTAGAGTTTCCCAATTTTTACCAAAATTGATGGGCCGATAAAAATTAAAAAATCAGGCAGTTTCGTAGGGACTGAATACACCGCCCGCTATCCGAAATCAAGGATGGCGGCCGCGATTCGGGCCGCGCTGATAGTTTGAAAGAGCTATTTCGGCCACAAACGGCTTGTCCTGATGGACTTTTTTCTTTATGGATCGCCCGAAACATCCGAAATGATAACGGGACTGCGCTAAATGCCGCGTTGGTCGGCGGATCGTCGGGGGCAGAGCAAATCGGTTTGGTAGATAGCCGCGCTGCCTGCACCCGTATCCGACCCTTTCCGGCGCCCCGGCGCTCTGCGGTTGATGCCAAGGCAGGTGATAATGGATAAGGTCCTGATCGTCGATGGTGACCGCGAGAATTTGAAGTTGCTGGAGGAGGGCTTCAGCAAGCTGCACCAGTTCAGGGTGCGCACCATTGCTGACGGGCGCGAGGCGCTGGCGGCCCTCAATCGCGGCAACTTCGCCGTGCTGGTGGCCGATTTGCACGCCCCGACGGTCAGCGGCCTGGAGCTGCTGGCCTATATGACCCAGCATCACCCCGGCACCCCCTGCATCGTCATGTCCGAGAATGGCAAGCCGTGGTTCAAGAAAAAAATGGACCAGCAGAGTTTTCTCTACCACATCGAAAAGCCCTTCGAACTGGGCGCCCTGGCAACCGCCATCTTCATCGGCTTGAATATCAAGGACGAAGGGATCGCCATCAAGAAAGGCATGGCGATGAGCTCTTTTCTGCCGCTGGTGGAGGTTGAAAAGAAAACCTGCCGCATGGAGGTCAAATCCGCCGGCAAAGGCAAGGGGTATCTGTACTTCAACGAGGGCGTTTTGATCGACGCCCACTTCGCGGAGCTCAGCGGTGAACAGGCCGCTCTTGAGATGGCCGGCTGGGAGCGCATCGAAATCCGGTTCGCCGATCTGCCCAAACGCCGCAGCACCGCGCGGCGCGTCAAGACCGAGCTGATGGATATGGCCGGTGCGATCTGGTCCCACCAGAGGCACGCCCCGCCGGCCAGCGGGACGGTGGTGGAGGACCGGGAGATTCACGAGGAGGTCTCCAACCTGCTGGAGGATGACGCTGCCCTCGAGGCGCCGGCCCCCAGCCCCTCTGCGGCGCCCGCGCCCGAGAGCCTGGAGGACAGGCTGAAGCAGCATATCCCTGCGATTTCCGGCATCAAAGGCTTCCGCGCCCTTGCGCTGCTCAATGCCGCCGGCGCCATCCTGCTCGCGGAGGTCGCCGACCAGCAGGTGGATCTGGAGCGCCTGGCCGCCGCCTTCAACGATGTCTTCAATCTCGCGGCGGAAACCACCCCCCAGGAGGGGTTGGGCGAGTGTCGTGAAATGACCTGCCATACGCCCATGGGGGTTGTCCTGATCCTGGATTTCGTCGCCGCGGGCGGCGAGGGCCGCCGTCTGCTGGCGCTGACCGACCCCGAAGGCAACTGGTATCTGCTGAGGTCTCAGCTCAACGAATTGGACCTTGGCGGCGCCGCCTGACCGGCCCCCGCCGATCCCATCGTCGCGGCGGCGCACATCGAGTGTGCCCCAGGCCGCTGTCTTCACGCGCCCCGGACTTGGCCTTTTTCTCGAAACCGTCTGGATTTTGACTTCTTGCCGGCTCACCAAAATTTCAAACTGCTGATCGAGTATGACGGCACCGGCTTCCACGGTTGGCAGCGCCAGCGCAACGCCCGCAGTGTGCAGGCGGAGATCGAGGCCGCCCTGGCGGTCATGACCCGCCAGGCGGTCACCTTAAACGCTTCCGGCCGCACCGACGCCGGTGTGCACGCCCTCGGCCAGGTGGCCAATTTTCGGTGCGAGACCCGTTTGACGGCCGCGGATTTCCTGCGAGGTTTAAACTGCCTGCTGCCCGCCGATGTCGTCATCCGCGGCTGCCAGCCGGCGGCGCTGGAATTTCACGCCCGCTACGACGCCCAGGGCAAGACCTATTGCTACCGGATTTTAAATCGCCCGCTGCCGGCGGCCATCGGCCGCCACTACGCCTGGCATGTCCGGTCGTTGCTCGACCTCACGGCGATGCGGCAGGCGGCAGGCTTTCTGGTGGGCAGCCACGACTTCAAGGCCTTCGAAGGGGCCGGCAGCCCGCGGGCCCACACGGTCCGTGATCTTCGGCGGCTCGAGGTGGTCGCCGGGGAGGGCGGCCGCATCGACCTCACCTTCGAGGCCGACGGCTTCCTGCGCTTCATGGTCCGCAACATCACCGGCACCCTGGTGGCGGTGGGCCTGGGCAAACGACTGCCGGAGACCGTACAGGCCATCCTGCACTCCCGCGACCGCTCCCAGGCGGCGCCCACCGCGCCGGCTTGCGGGCTTTTTCTGGTGGCGGTCCACTACTGAGGTGCCTTGAAAAAAACGACCCCGCCACCAGCCCGCCTTTTTACAGTCCTCGCCCCTGGCCCCTGCTGACTTGACCCGGATAGGCGCTGGCGGATGGGCCTCCCGGGCGATGGGGATCAGGCCGCGTCCGCCCTGGCTTTCATCTGCTGGATGCGTTCGTTGTAAAAGGCGATCACTTCGCGGCGGTTGAGCATGCCCAGCAGAATGCCGTGGTCATCCTCGCTCACCACCGGCAGGCTGTCGATATTGCGCGTGGTGAATTTCTGGAGAACCGAGTTGAGATCGTCAGCCGGGGTGGTGGTGATGATCTGCGAGGTGCCGATATCCCCCATGACCACCAGGTGCTCGATCTCCGGGGAGAAGAGAACGCCGCGGATGTCGGTGCTGGAGAAGATGCTGATCAAACGGCCGTGCTGATCCATGACCGGGAAATAATGCTGTTTGGTGGCTGCAAAGAGTTTTTTGAAGTTCAGGAAGCTCATGTCCTGGGGGATCAGGCTGACTTTCTTGACCAGGTGCATCAGGTCCTGGACCTGGATGGCCTGGAGGATGTCGACGAAAAAATCGCCGGCGTGGGCCGGTGAGGCCAGCTTGTTTTTCACCTGGCGCTGGAAAATCGTCCAGCCCTGGGAGGCCAGGTAGGCCACCGAACAGACCAGCAGACTGGGCAGCAGCAGGTGATAGGAATTGGTCATTTCACTGACGAAGATAATCGTCGAAATGGGGGTGTTGGAAACGGCGCTGAAGAAGCCGGCCATGCCCACCACCACGAAGGCCCCGGGCTGGGTTACGACTTCCGGCAGAAGATCATGGAAAATTTTGCCGACTGCACCCCCCATGGCCCCGCCGATGACGATGGAAGGGCCGAAAACCCCGCCGCTGCCGCCGGAGCCGATGGAAAAGGAGGTGGTCAGAATCTTGCCCAGGGCCAGAGACAGCAGAAACGGGACGGTCAACTCGTTGTGGAGGGCCTGCTGGGCGAAGCCGTAGCCGAAGGCCAGGGTGTGGGGCAGGAAAAAACCGATGATCCCGGTCAACAGACCGCCGATGGCCGGCTTGATATGGTTGGGGATGGTGATCCGCCCGAACACCGCGATGGTGCCGTAAAAGGCCTTGACAAACAGCCAGCCGGTGGCCACCAGGACCAGGGCGAGCACCAGGTAGGGGCCCAGCTCCAGCGGGTTCTGGAATTTGAATGGCGGGGACTCGAACAGCGAGCCCCAGCCATAGACCAAACAGAACAGACAGTAGGCCACCACCGATGAGATGCCCGCCGGGATGATCACCTCGGATTCGAATTCCGGGTCGCGGTAGAGCACCTCGGCGGCGAAGAGCGCCCCGGCCAGGGGCGCCCGGAAGATGCTGCCCACCCC
>JAJDNY010000059.1 GCA_022340425.1 Desulfobacteraceae bacterium
GGCACCGCCCTGCGGGAGGCCAGCAGCCAGGAGCGCGGTGTGCCGCCGGGATCCTCGTAACGCACCTCGAAGAGGTTGAGCCAGCGGGTCTCGGAAATTTTCAGGTGCTGACGGATTTTCATGGCGACTCCGGTTCCGGGGAGCGCGGTGCGCAAACCCCGCTGCCGCTGAATTTTAAACTAGCGAAGGTGCCGCTCTTTTATCGGCTGTGGCGGCCGCTTTCCTTAGCTGCCGGCGGCCTGGGGATCTGCGTGACCCTGTCCCTCCCCGGCGCAGTGCCCCGAATCGGCTTTGGGGGTGATGGCGCTTACCGGGCAGACGGCGGCGCAGGCCAGGCACCCCTCGCAGGTGAATTCCTGGCCATCGGCGGAAAGTCCCTGGGCGCTGATGACGGTCTGGATGCCGCGCCGGGCGAAGGTCAGCAGCGAACTGCCGTTGCGCTCCTGGCAGGCCCGCAAACATTTGCCGCACAGGACGCAGCGGGCCGGGTGAAGGTCGAAACAGGGAGGCGAGGTGTCGATCTCCAACTCCCGCGGGACCCTTTCCAGGGGTTTGGGCTTCAAACCCATCTGAAGGTGCCGCGCCACCTGCTGGAGGGCGCAGCGCTTGTGGGCCGGGCAATCGGCGGTGATCTGATGGGCGGAGACGAGCAGGCGGAAGGCCGACTGCTGCAGCCGGCGGACCGGCGCGGTGGCGGTGTGCACCACCATCCCGTCGGTGACCGCGACCGTGCAGGCGGTGACCGGCGCCGGTTGGCCCTGGATCTCCACGAAGCACAGGCGGCAGCCCGCAAACGGTTCGGGACTTTCGGCCATGTAGCAAAGGTTGGGGATATAGATGCCGGCCGCCAGACACGTCGCCAGCAGGTTGCTACCCTCGGCAACCTCCAGGGGGGTGCCGTCCACCTCGATTCGAATCATCGTCGCAGGTCCTGTCAGTCGTCCTGGGGGGGGCGCGCGATCACCGGCGCCAGCCCCGGCGGGGAAACTTTCCTGACCGCGTCGTACTCGGGCGGGCAGGCCACCAGACACTCACCGCATTTCACGCACTTTTCCTGGTCGATGGCGCGTTTGCGCTGACGGGTGATGAAAACCGCCTCCACCGGGCAGCAGCCCTCGCAGACGTTGCAGCCCCGGGCGCATTTCTCAAGGTCGATGTAAAAGGCCGTCAGCGGCCGGCAGACGCAGGCCGGGCAGCGCTTCTCGCGGATATGGGCTTCGTACTCGTCGCGAAAATAGCGCAGGGTGGTGAGCACCGGGTTGGGCGCGGTCTTCCCCAGCCCGCAGAGCGAGCCGGCCTTGATGTCCTCGGCCAGGGTTTCCAGGGTCTCCAGGTCCCCTTCGCGTCCCTCGCCGCGCGTGATGCGGGTCAGGATCTCCAGCAGGTGCCAGGTGCCGATGCGGCAGAAGGTGCATTTGCCGCAGGACTCCTTCTGGGTGAAGTCCACAAAATAGCGGGCCACATCCACCATGCAGGTGTCCTCGTCCATCACCACCATGCCGCCGGAGCCCATCATCGCGCCGGCGCTCTGGAGGGAATCAAAATCGATGGGGGTGTCCAGGAACTCTGCCGGCAGGCAGCCGCCCGAGGGGCCCCCGATCTGGACCGCCTTGAACTGCTTCTTGTTGGGGATCCCGCCGCAGATATCGAAAATCAGGGTGCGCAGGGAGGTCCCCATGGGGATTTCCACCAGGCCGGGGTGAAGCACATCGCCGACCACCGAAAAAATAGCCGTGCCGGGGCTGTCCGCGGTTCCCATCCCCCGGTACCAGTCCGCGCCGTTGCCGATGATGGGCGGCAAGGCCGCCAGGGTCTTGACGTTGTTGATGATCGTGGGATGGCCGTCGATGCCTTTTTCGGCCGGAAAGGGCGGCCGGGGGTGGGGCATGCCGCGGTAGCCGGCCACCGAACGGATCAGGGCGGTTTCCTCGCCGCAGACGAAAGCGCCGGACCCCTGGAAAATCTCCACCTCGAGGTTGAAGCCGCTGCCCAGGATATCGGCGCCCAAAAGCCCCATTGCGCGCGCCTGGGCAATAGCGCTGGTGATGGTCGTGACCGCCAGCGGGTATTCCGCCCGCACGTAGACCAGGGCGCGCTGGGATCCCACGGCATAGGCGCAAATGGCGATGCCCTCCAGGATCTGGTGGGGCGTGCTCTCCAGCAGGGTGCGGTCCATGTAGGCGCCGGGGTCGCCCTCGTCGGCGTTGCAGACCACCCATCTGACGGGGTCGGGGCTGCTGCGGGCTAGCCGCCATTTGCGCGCGGCGGGGAAACCGGCGCCACCGCGGCCCCGCAGACCGGCGGTCGCGACGGTGGTGATGATATCCTCCGGGGGGGTTTGCAGGGCTTGGGCGAGGGCCGCGTAGCCGCCGGCGGCCAGGTATTCCCGGATCTCGCCGGGGTCGATGCGGCCGCAGTGCGCCATGACCACCCGGGCTTCGCGGTTGAAGCGCGCGAAGTCGGTCACCGAAGGAATCAGGTCGTTGGGGATCGTGGCCCCCAGCAAATGCTCGAAGCGCGGGTCGCCCTCCTCAAGAAAGAGGTGGGTCAGCATTTTGGCTTTGCCCGGGGTGACCTGGGGGTAGAAAATCGGCGGGAAACCCGACTCGGGGTGGTCGATCACCACCACCGGCTCGGCGTAGCAGTGGCCCACGCAGCCGACGGTGTGAATGCAAGCCGCGATCCCGCGCTCTGCCAGGGCCTCCTCGAAGGCGGCCTTGGTCTCCAGGGCACCCGAGGCGATTCCGCAGGTGGCCAGGCCGATCTGGATGGTGGGCCGGTGGTCCGGGTTGCACGCTCTCTGGTGCGCCTCGGCGGCCGTACGCAGGGCCTCGAAGCGATCTTGCACCGTGGCCTTTTCAGCTGTCGGCATGGTCTTTTTTTTCCCTCTCTGCGCGTTCGCGGGCAATCCTGACCTGTAGAATCAGCCCCTCCACCTTGCTGGGGGCCATGTGCCCGTGGACCGTCTCCCCCACGCAGGCCACGGGCGCTAAAGCGCAGCAGCCGACGCAGGCCACCCGTTCGATGCTGAATTCACGGTCGGGGGTGGTCTGCCCCTCCGGGATTTCCAGCTTGCGTTCGAAATTTTCCAGGATGATGTCGCCGCCGCGCACGTGGCAGGCGGTCCCCATGCAGACCCGGATGGGGTTGCGACCCGGGGGGTGGAAGCGAAACTGGTTGTAGAAAGTTGCAACGCCGTAGACCTGGCTCGGGGGCAGGCGCAGGTGTCGGGCCACCAGCTGGAGGACGGCGGGGGCAAGGTAACCGTGGGTGTTCTGGATGGTCTGGAGAATGGGGATCAGGTTGGCGCGCTCCCGGTCGAATGCCGCCAGTCGGCGGGCAACGTCGGCCAGAATCGCGCCCTCTTCGGCCGTCAGGGCCTCACCAGCGGCGTTTTCCATGCGGGGCCTCGCGGGGGTTATTCCGGATTCTCGGAGGTTGCGGCCGCCGGTGCAGTCCGGCCGGACAAGCGCGCGGCGGCATCCACTTCTGAAAGCTTCTGGTAGCAGTCCAGCAGCCGGCTGCCCAGCGAGGCCGCCAGGCAGCGATAGACCAGAAAACCGTTTTCGGTATCCTTTTCCAGCAGCCGCAGGAAACGGCCGCGGTCCACCGTCAGCACGTAGGTGGGGGTCAGGCAGCGGGCGTTGGTGTCGAACACATTGCGGCCGATCATGGCGCACCAGCCGAGGATTTCACCCACCGAACGGCCCACATAGACCTTTTCCTGCCCCTCTCCCATGCTGAGCGCCACCTCGCCCTTGATCAGGATAAAAAAACGGTCCGCCGGTTGGTTGCGACGGAAGAGAAGCGCATCCGCCGCGAAAAACTCGTTGCGCGCAATCGCCATGAAATCCCGCACGAAGGCCTGGTTGACCCCGCAGAAAAGCTCCCCCTGTTTGATCGGCATGGGTCCCTCCTTTGGTTTGGGCATCGACCCGCCATGTCAGTTGATGCCGTAGGCGCTCAGTTTGCGGCGCAGGGTGTTCAGACCGATCCCCAGCACGCGCGCCGTGCGGGATTTGTTCTCCCCGGTCTGGCGATAGACGCTGAGAATATGTTCCTTGACGACGGTTTCAAGGGTGAGCGCCGGTTTGCCGCCGTTGCCCCCCTGGCGTTTGAGCTGCTGCAGGGCGGGGGGCAGGAAGCGGGCGGCGATGGGTCGCCCCTGGGCCAGATTGAGGGCCGAGCGCACGATGGACTGCAGTTCGCGGATGTTGCCGGGATAGCTGTAGGCGGTCAGCAGCGCCGCGGCCTCCGGTTCGATGGCCGATTCGCCGGCCGTTTCCGCGAAGCAGCGCAAAAAATGGTTGGCCAGCAGCAGGATGTCCTCGGGCCGTTCGCGCAAGCTGGGAAGGTGCAGCCAACCGCCGCGGATGCGGTAGTAGAGGTCCTTGCGAAAGAGCTTGCGGGCCATCAGTTTGTCGAGGTCCTCGTTGGTGGCGGCGATGAAGCGCACATCCGCCTTTTGCCGCTGGTTGCTGCCCAGCTTGACGTACTCCCCGTCTTGCAGCACGCGCAGCAGTTTGCCCTGCAATTCCAGGGGCAGGATCCCGATTTCGTCCAGAAATAGCGTTCCGCGGTGGGTGTGTTCCAGATAGCCGACGCGCTCCTGGGCGGCGCCGGTGAAGGCGCCCCGGGTGTGACCGAAAAACTCGGCGTCGAAGAGGTTGGCGTTCACGGAGGCCATGTTCACAGGGGTGAAGGCAAACCGCGACCGCGGGCTGGCCTCGTGGATCGCGCGCGCCAGAAGTTCCTTGCCGGTCCCGCTTTCGCCGGTGATCAGAACCGGCACCGTGGTGGCGGCATGCAGCTCGGCCTCTTTGAGAATGCGCTGGACCGAAGCCGAGCAGGTGATGATTCCCTGGAAGACCGCCGGGTTTTTCAGCTCCGGCAGGCGGCTTTTTTTGCCGAGCTCGACGATGTCCAGGAGGCGTTTGCGCTCCAGGGCGCGATCGATGGCGATGCGC